>CAZKIR010000593.1:0-2485 GCA_964552835.1 uncultured Bacteroidales bacterium | reverse complement strand
AGCACGCCTTTTGCATTGTTTACCTCCAGGGCCGTGTAATACTGGTCCGTGAAATTGTTTTGAGTTATTTTCAGCCCCATGATTTCATTATTATACGCGTTGATATATACCCCCCTGGCCGAACCATTAAAGGTGTTTCCCGAGATGAGCAGGTAATGGCAATCATCAGTATGGCCTAGGCTGCCGAGATCGTATTGTTTATTATAAACCAGACTGGCCGTTTTGGCAGAAGAAAAGCTTTCCTCCCCGGTAAAAATGTTATTCAAAAGATTACAATGGGTAGCCGCGTTCCTTATGTCAATAACTGTGCGGAAACTTCCAGTACCTTGTGCTTCGAAGCTCATGTCTTGAATGGTGACATAGCTCGCGCTGTCCAGCATAATGATGTAGTTATTGCTATCGGCATCCGCGCTATAGGTATACAACACGTCGCCCGGGGTGCCCGATTCCGATTCGATTACCACGGTATCGGAAGGGGTTGCACCGGCTATCACGCCAATTTTTACTTGCTCGTTATAGGTGCCAGAGCGGACTTTAAAATGCACCGGTCCATCTATGCCCAAGGCATTCAAGTCATCAATAGCTAAACTTAAGGTATTATAATCCGGGCTGGTGCCACCGATCGTATAAATGCCGCTCAAGCCATTGTTCGTGGTTACAAGCAAGGTGTCGGAGGAAGCGCTTTCCAAGTCAGAATAAGCTGTAACCTTATAATAATAGTCCGTTCCCGCTGTCAACCCATCATCGGTGTATGTTATAATATCTTGGGCAAGACTGTCTATTTTAAAGAAATTGTCCACGTTATTATCCGAACGGTAGATATAAAAACCTGTTTCATCGCTCGCGTTGTCTGTCCAGTTCAAATCGAGCGTAGTATTCTTGATTTTCGTGGCACTGAGGTCTGAAGGCGCGTTGGGTATTGCATTTACAGATATAATGATGGCATCAGAATTCACGCACCCGCTAGAATTGGTCACGGTAACGTTATAGGTACCGTTGGACGTCACGTTGATGGTAGAGCTCGTGGCCCCGGTGGACCACGCGTACGAACTAAATGTCCCGGCATCCAAAAGCAAGGTGTCCCCTTGATTGATGGTGGTATCAGCGCCCAGGTCAACGATTGGCAAGGGGTTCACGGTAAGGTACACCATGGCCGTATCGTACACTGTTCCATCAGAAACCCGATAAGACAAGGAATCAATACCCGAGAATGAAGCATTGGGCGTGTACTCGATGGTGTCATTATTGATCACGATAGCGGAACCATTGATTGGCCCCACGTCAATAGACGTGATCAATGGATCGCCATCATCATCCGAATCATTGCCTTGCACGTCAACAAGGATGGATATTTCCTCGCAGGTTTCGGCAGTATCATCAATGGCCACGGGTGGATTATTGGCAAGAATAATTTCAGCTTTAAGAACTATTGAAGTGTTTTTATCATTTGAATAGATGTTCAAGGTATCTTCGAATAAACCTGTTGTGTCCAAATCAAGAATAATATTTACCAGGGCTGAATCACTTGCAAGGATGGTATTGGGAGCCCCAAAATCATCATTAAACGGGGGGGTGATTCCGGTAATGCTGTCAATAAATAAAGTATCTGTCCCTTTATTATGTATTGTAAACCATAACGTATCTGTATCAGCAGCCTGTACATGAGTGCCAAAATCAAGTGTATCAGTTTTTAATACTAACAGAGAGTAAGGTACTACAGAATCGGCAACACAGCGGACAGAGAACCCCGCCCCCTTATTGTTAGTGCTTCTGTCTACATCGCTGTAAAGGTAGTTTATAAACCGGTAACTGGCGTTACTGGCATTGTACTCCGTAGCACTCCACCATAGACCGTCGCTTCCAATGTAGTAGAATGCCCCATTGTTATTGCGTCGGCCACCCGCGAGGGCTTCAAATCCGTAATCATCAGTTCCGTTGCCACCATCGTTCCAGCCAGTGGTTGACTTTAAATGACCGCCTACATTGTTCCAGTCATCGCCATCTTTTGTATAAGGCCCTAAATCATCACTGATAAATTGAGCCAGTTCTTCCCATTCACCATCGCTTGGCAGATGCCAGCCATCAGGGCATATACCCTGTGCCCCTGTTGAGGCAGAATCGCTGCTTGCAGTGCCGTTCATGGCTGCTGTCCAGGTATACAAGGCACCATAGGTTTTTCCATTACCAATACTGTCATTATTGTACCAGCAATAGGCAGAATCGGTTTCCGTTAAATTGTCCCATTCTGTTTCTACTTTTGGTATAGGAGCACCATCAGGGAATTTGGTGGTTGCCAGGTTTTCAGCTATCCAGCACTGGCCGCCGATTGCCATGGTCTGGTACCAGTTGCCATCGTAATCCTGGATGCTGTCAGTACCACAAGTAATGTCGTTGGCAGGTGCAGGGGTTAACTCGGCCCGCAGGATAATTGAAGTATCAATGTCATTGTTGTATATTAATAAGGTATCCATGTAAATCCCCGGGC
>CAZKIR010000592.1:0-2501 GCA_964552835.1 uncultured Bacteroidales bacterium | reverse complement strand
CTGGGCATCCGGGCCGAAGATTACATACAACGGCACACTGGCAGGGACCAAACCTATGCCAGCGGGGATCATAAAAATGGGAAAAACCTGGACAATGATAAAGTGCTTGAATCCATAGATTTGTTCCCTTCAGTAAATCTTATATACGCTATAACCGAGAAACAAAACTTCAGGCTTTCTTATTCAAAAACCATTGCCAGGCCATCTTTCAAAGAATTGTCTTTCGCGCAAATCCTAGATCCCATATCCAACAGGATATTTAACGGTAGCCTCTTCACGTATTCCAATTGGGACGGGAACTTGATTGAAACAAGAATTGACAACCTAGATATACGCTGGGAAATGTTCTTGCGCGGAGATCAGATGTTTTCCGTTAGCGGCTTTTACAAACAGTTTGATAACCCCATAGAATTGGTCCGGATACCGGAACAACAAACAAGCACGGAATACCAACCCAGGAACGTGGGGAATGGTTTGCTCTATGGGGTGGAATTAGAATTTCGAAAGAATTTGGATTTTATCGTGCCCACTTTGTCCAAATTCAACCTGAACGGGAACTTAACACTGGTTGAGTCTCAAATAAAAATGACTGGGGATGAATACAAATCACGGAAAAATTTTGAAAAAACTGGCCAAACAATTAAAGATACCAGGCAAATGGCAGGCCAATCACCTCACGTGGTAAACGCTGGATTAAGTTATACAAACCCGGACATTGGGCTGGCCACGGGCATTTTTTATAACATGAAGGGGCCAACCCTTTCCATCGTGGGTGGTGGCCTTTTTCCAGATGTATATATTGAACCTTTTCATAGTTTGAACTTTAGCCTGAACAAAAAATTAAAAAATAATCAAACAGAGATTGAATTTAAAATCTCCAACATGCTGGATGATTCACATGAAACTGTTTATAAATCATATAAAGCAAAAGATCAGGTATATGAATTCTATAGCGAAGGTATCTCCTTTAGCGTTGGACTGAGCCACAAGTTCTAAAACATTTCATCGGTATCCACCAAAAATAATCCTGATGCGAGAACAAATGTATTCCTAGTCCAGCTTCGATAATTTTTCTAAAGGTTGACATTTCAACAAACGAAAACAGCTTGTACCATATCATCGACAAGGCTGGGTTACACCTGGTTAAAAAAGACAGGGAATCACCCGCTTGGTTTTTTTCATGTAAGCAGGATATCCCGGGAAAAACTCCCGGAGTTTTTTCTCCTCGAAATGCATTTTAACTAGCTGGTTGGCTAAAAGAAGAATGTAAACAACCATCCGGCCCAGGCTAAAATACTCGATGAGCAAGGGGGTGACCGCTAAAAAAATGGCCGTGTACATGGGGTGCCTTATGATTTTATAGGGGCCGGCTTGGATAAGACGGGTTTGTTTGCCAGGCAATGGAAATATGCTGACCCGTGAGGGTTGCATGATCCATATAGCCCATACACCCAGTAAAATACCCCCTGTCTCGATTCCTAAAAGCAAGGGGTTTTTTGGAAATACAGGCGCCGTGACACCGATAAATGCCAGGCAAGAAAACTGGACAAAAACCAGGAAAACAGATATTTTTTTGTCCCTGCCCATCTTCCCGTGTTACCTCCTTTTTTTCTTTATTTTAAGGCAATCACAATACTTTCGGTTAAACCGGATGCCCACTTTCAGGAACAAGGAATGGATATAATCCTTGTGCCCCTGCCCCAAGCGAGGAAAAGCCGTGAAAGAGTAATCGGCTTTCACGAATGGGTACAAGGTGGCCATGGGCTCGATGTTGAGGCCTGCCGTAAAGCGGACTTGCCGGCCATAAATGGCCCCTTCTTGACCTTTTATTTGCATATGGTTGATGATGATAGCGTGGCCCAGGAAAGGCACCAGGGGCTTATCGTTTAATAACTCGTGCCGGATGGTCCAGCCGTAATGAAATATCCGGAGGTTTTGCCCGGGATTAGAAAGATAGGAATACCCCAAGGGAAGGCTCACGAAGGCCGCGGGCTTTTTGTCAAAACCCGAAACCTGCCAGGCATAATCAAATAAAACTGTTCCCCCCATGGTCGACAGGGGATCGGAAAAGGTATGCGAAAAATGGTACAAGTAACCCGTTTCCAGTGAATATTGTTTGGGGACCCGCTCGGTAAAAGGGGTTTGTGCTTTCACCAGGAGAAAAGGGGCTAACAAGTATACTACCAGGGAAAATAGATATTTTACCATTTTATTTTTTGATCAAATATATGGCTTTTTACTTGCCCAGTAAAATCTTGTCTATCCGTTGGATGAACATTTGTTTCGTTTCTTCCTTGGTTTGGGCAATGCCTGACATCATCACGGGCTGGCCATCGATCGGGCAAAACAGGAAAGTGGGGATGCTGCGTATGCCAAAGGCCCCGGCCAATTCCCTTTCTTTCTGGGTATCTACCTTGTAAATATGGATTTTGCCATGGTACTGCACGGCTAACTCCTCCAGGATAGGGGATGTCATGCGGCAGGGTGCGCACCAGTCGGCA
>CAZKIR010000591.1:0-2504 GCA_964552835.1 uncultured Bacteroidales bacterium | reverse complement strand
GAAAAGGGCTTTCAGGTTTGCCTTGCTCTTGTTAAGCTGGTATTCAATTTTTTTCCTTTCTTTAATCTCGTTGGCCAACAACAGGTTTTTATAGCCGAGCAGGCTTATTTCGTTGGCAATACTTTCTAACAAGTCCATGACTTTTTCAAAGCGTTTGAAGGGCAGAAGGATTTCCGTGTTGTAAGTTTTCAAGAGTTCACCCTTGTTCAGCCCTAATTCTTTGGCATATCCTTGCAGCCGTTCTGGGTTAAAGTCATCAGGAGGAATTTGACCCACGATCCAGTTGGCAAGGTGTTTGCCTTCAATAACAATTGGAGCGCTGGCTTCAATAAAACCACAGTTTCCGCAGGTGTCCAGAAAAACACTGTCTTTTTTAAAAGATTTTTTGCCCAATTCGTGTATAAAGGACTGGCATCGAGCGTTTCCGTTTCTAGTAGCTTGTATTTTTTGGCATACCATGGAAAAATTGCTGGGCTTGGTCAATGGCTCACCGTTGGGCAAGGTAATAATCGAGGCAACGTGGTTTACTTCTGCAAAGCGGTCTTGGATTTCTTGTATCTTGTCCAACTTCACGATGTCATGTAAGGTGATCCTTTCAAGTTCCTCGGGAGATATGGGATTGTCTTCCAGATGATCACCTTCGTTGCCAGACAGGTTGCCCGGGTATCCAGGAAGGTGATTATGTGAAGCTTCTTTTGCCATTGACATTTAAGGTAATTCTTGGTGATAAAAATATAAAAAAATACAAGAATAAAAAATTGCAAAACCACAATTTAAAAGCTATACAGGGGCAATAACTGCCAATTCACTGTACGGCAATGTCTTTATTCATTACTTTCTTGTCAGGAAAAAATGAAGGAAGGGTTGATCGTGGAGATAAGGGGAATCGAACCCCTGACCTCTTGACTGCCAGTCAAACGCTCTAGCCAACTGAGCTATATCCCCGATAAATTTGAGTTACAAAAATAACATTATTTTTCATTTTTGAAAAAATATTTCCATTAATGCCTTTCCAAATTTTTTTCTTGAAGGTTATTTTATACCATAAATTATATAGGCCTTGCAAAATAATAGACCTTTTCTGCCCGTTTTATATTTAGAAATACATTCCCGGGAATTCCTCTGCTCTCTGTTTTCTCGTTTTTACAAGCGGTGAAAATATTGCCTGTACTTGTTTTTCGTTCATCTTAAATCTACCAATATGAAAGGATGATGAACCGCCTGTTCATAATAACACCCCTTTTATCTATGTTTGTGATATGCCTACTTTTCAGGGAGGGGATTTAATGACTTTTCGGAAGTACGTGCAAGGCCAATTGCAATATCCCAGTGAACCTGCAGAAAATGGGGTGAGTGGTACGGTAATCCTTCAATTCGTGGTGGGGCGAAATAGCCATGTAATACAAACCCGGGTAGATAGGGGGGTACATCCGCAGCTAGACAAGGAGGCCTCGCGTGTAGTCAATGCCTCCCTGCGTCGGGAAGCTGGTAAACAAGGCGGTATGCCTGTCCCGGTAATTTTTACCTTACCAATTGTTTTCGTTTTACAATAATTGGGTTAGCAGCCCCGTTATGTTTCACGGGTCTTAGACATTCAACATTATTTTTTAAAAATACTTTTTGAATTGAAAACAGAAATAATTAATTTTACGCACCAAAATATATAAAGAAATGGAAGTCAAGAAAAACGAAAAAGCAAATCTGGAACATAAACGCGGGTTATTTCTTCAGCTTGGATTTGTTATCTCGATATCATTGATCTTAATTGCATTCGAGTGGACAAGCCAACCAGAAGGGGTTAGCGATTTAACACAAATGGACGACATGGAATTCGAGGAAGAGGTCATCCCGGTAACCCGTCGGGAAGAAGCAAAACCACCCCCGCCACCACCCCCGCCAAAGGTAACAGAAGTATTGAACATCGTGGACGATGATGTTGAAATTGAAGACGAGCTGGTAATCGAAGACATGGAGGCCGATCAGGAAACCGAGATGCAAATCGTGGAGTTTGATGATGAAGAAGAAGCGGAAGAAGAAGAGGTTTTCTTTATCGTGGAAGATATGCCCACTTTCCGGGGAGGCGGCTTGGAAGCCTTCAGGAAATTCGTGCAAAGCAACTTGGAATACCCGCAAATAGCGGCTGAAAACGGCATTAGTGGTAGGGTTTTCGTGCAATTCGTGGTGAACCAAAACGGCCAGGTAATCAACGCGAAAGTAGTACGTGGCGTGGACCCCTCGCTTGACAAGGAAGCGTTAAGGGTAGTAAACTCCTCGCCTAGCTGGACTCCCGGCAGGCAAAGGGGAAAACCCGTGCGGGTAGCTTTTACCTTGCCAATTGTTTTTGTTTTACAATAATATTTTTTTTTTTTTATCCCTGACCTTCCTAACAAGGCCAGGGATTTTTTTTTATCCCACCGGAAATTTATTATTACATTTGTGGTTTGTTTTTAAAAATTGATAAATGGGCGATCGATTTGAACCGGTAAAATCCGAGGAAAAAGTGG
>CAZKIR010000590.1:0-2509 GCA_964552835.1 uncultured Bacteroidales bacterium | reverse complement strand
TCTTCCGGGAATATTTCATGATCCCGTTCCGATAAGTTGTAAACCAAATATTTGAGGAATTGTCCATGACCGCTTCAACTGTTTTTTCGTTTTTTAGAGGGGCAGAGGGAAAATCCTGAGTTTTCAGGCTAAGCGTGTTAAAAATAACCGGGCCGCAATAGCTGGTCAATAATAATTTAGTGCTGTCATATTGTACGATATCGTTAATTTCAAGAGCTTCACACGTGTTTTTTTTCTTAGGATAGAAATGCTGAAAATCGTCCAGATCGTCATTATACCGGCTTAAACCTTCCCCTTCGTAACTTATCCAGAGGTCGTCCGCTTTATCAATAAACAATGACATAATTGAATTTTGTAAAAGGCTCGTGGTATCTTTTTTATCGTGCATGTACACTTTTACATCAAGGCCATTGAACCGGTTGAGGCCGTTCGGGGTGGCAATCCAGGTAAAGCCCTCCGCGTCCTGAACGATATCATTGATCTCATCACTGGACAGACCATTTTTGGTATTCAGCATGTTGAAGTGATAGTTTTTTTCAATGAATTCCACACCCTGGGCAAAACCCGTGGTCAGAAAGAAACTAACAAGGCTAATTTGGGCTATCAAAAATTTAAATAGCATTTGATAAATGAATTTTATTATTCCGTATACGTTTTACGCGAACAAAGGATATAAAAATTTTACACATTTTAAAATTAGCTTTCTTGCTATTCCTGCAGGGCATGCTGATTGAGAAGATAAAAACCTGGTTTTTTGGCAGTTTTACATCGATGACTAATAAATACCATGTTTTCCTGCTATAAGTTTTGTATTGACTTTTACCTTAATAATTGAACCTTAAATGCTTTGTTAACTGGTTCGGGTAGGGTTTTATGCCCGTGAGAAAAAATATCAAATTATTGAGACAAGATGCTTATCAGGAAAATGGTTCAGGGGTTATATTTGCTTAAATGATTATAACGAAAATAAAGACAGAATCATGAAAACTAAACGTCTTATGAAAACAAAATCTTACCTTTTATTTGGCAGATAGGTTTCCCATTCCGGCCTATCGGAGTTTATATCGCCGGGATGGACACGCAATTTTTTTTTCTATTTTTTAACCAAAACGTAATATCATGAAAACAAAATTATTAATTATCAGCTTTCTTTTATCTACTATCCTTGTTCATTCGCAAACGCGCGACCCGTGGGAATGGCCATTTGACAAAGAATCAATCTGGAACATGCCCATTCATAATGATGCCAACTATTCTGATGCCAACATGGGTGATGCAAGCTGGGTTGCGTTTGATGTAGAGCATTTACTGAATTTGGACAGTTCTGACCCTGCAAGAGACGCCCTCGACAGCCCGGAATGGGAAGACAGGTGTACAAATTTAGGCGACAAAGGTTTTGATTTGAATATCCCGGACGGATGGATAGTACATCCTGATGGATCCAGCCCTTATGGAAATACACCAAATGCCACGTTTGCATTTTTAAAAACAGACAATCAGAGCCTGATACAGGGTCAGGTACTTGCAAGATGTGATGCTTATGGCCCTGTTTACTACCCCTCTTGGATTAACTCAAATGCCAATGAAAGCATTTTGGGAGACGGACTTAATCAAAATGGTGGACACGGTCATGGTGCTTCCGCCATGAATTCGCTGGGCGGAACACTCCGTGAAGGTGAATTAACAGGTCCCGACCCCATTCGACATGCTCTGAAATTTGCATTCTATGCAAATCCTTATCTCCATTATAACGAGAACGATGCTACACCGGGATACAGATGGCCTGCTCACGCAGCAGACCAATATGCAAACTGGGAGGGGGACTCACGCCGTTATGAAGGAACCAATCCCGAATTCGAGATGGGGTCGTTATTGGCCATACCCGACTGGCATAATAAAAGTTCACTAGGCCTGGAAACAACAGCCGGAAGCAAGTTATATGATGCCCTGAAAAATTATGGCGCTTACGTGGTGGAAGACGCAGCCTGGGATGCACATTATTTATGTGCGGACGAAGCAGTTGTTGTAAATGAATTTGGCGGTGAAGATGCATTCAGTGATGGGCCGTTTTATAGGGACGTTAATAAACTTTTTAATGAATTGCATATTGTAACCAATAATGGACCGAATAACATAGGGGGTGGTTCTAATTCAGACCATACAAACCGTTTGGCTCCTATGGCCTGCGACCTGGGCACGGTAGGATCTGGTGAAATGTGCGGTGGCAGCGGCGACACCGATCCACCCGCTTCCCCCTCGGGCCTCTCGGCCAGCGGCAACGACGGCTCGGTGAGCCTGAACTGGAACGATAACGGCGAAGGCGACCTGGCAGGCTACAACGTGTACCGTTCCACCTCATCGGGCGGCAGCTACAGCCAAATTAACGGTTCGCTGGTCAGCAACTCCGATTATACCGACAATAACGCGAACAACGGCACCACCTATTATTACGTTGTAACGGCCGAGGACGGCAGCGGCAACGAATCGGGCTATTCCGGCGAGGCATCAG
>CAZKIR010000589.1:0-2512 GCA_964552835.1 uncultured Bacteroidales bacterium | reverse complement strand
TCCTGCTACTTTATAAAAATATACTTTTAAAATACTATATAACGCTTCATTTTTCTTCCCGTAATCAAAATAGGCAAGGATACTGTCAATACGTGATATGCTTTTTCTTGTTTCGTGTATATTTTCTTCAGAAAAAAAATAAATCGCTAGGGAATGTAGATTCAAAAGCCACTGTAAGGTATCGGGTATTTCTTTCGCGATTTTTTTTCCACGAAATAAAAATTCTTTTGCTTTATCATCCTGGTGTAGTACGCTTGACGCGATCCCTGCTTTCCGGTATAGCTCGGCCATCTCGGGGCATTGTCGCTCTCCCGTCGCGAGGCCTTTACGAAATTGGTTAATGGCCTTGTCCTCTTTTCCCTACTCCAGGTAAAAATTTCCTTTTACCAGGTAATGCAGGCAGGTTAAACGGGCAGGATAACCAGCGGATGGGGCGGGAATGCCCTCCAGTATTTGCCTCGCGCTATCGAGCTGGCCTCTTTCAATGTTTACCTGTGCCAACCTAAGCCTGGCTTCATCCTTATTTAAAACTCCTAGTTGCTTACCAGATAATAAAAAGTGCCTCAAGAGCGCTTCAGCTTCCGTGTATTCCCCCCTTACCGTGTACTCCCGGGCCGTGTATAAAAGGCTGTCTACTTGCATAGCAGCATATGTCGGGGGACTCGAAAAAAAAGCCAGCCAAAGCAAGAAAGACAAATACCTAGAAAATCTATAAACAGCCATATTGACGAGGGTTGCATGTTAGAAAATACTGGTTCAACGGGCCAAGGTTACAAAAAAATAAGAAAAAAAATGAAAACATGGAGTAACCTTTTGGCCCTTAATGGTACCAAATTATAGAAAGGCTATAAAGTTTCCGGGTGCAAAAAAAAATAATCGAAACTTAACAAAGCATTAAGGAAATCCATATTAGCAACAAAAGAAACTACGCGTATAGGGCAAAGGCCCAAATTCTAAACAAAAACCCATCCTAGGGGGGATATTTCAGGAAACCATTATCATGTTGGTTTTCAAGACCTGGTCGGCACTTTATCAAATTACTGCATTTGCATGGCCATGAAGTAAACTTTGTATTCATGCACGTGAAAAAAATGTTCAATTATTTAACTTATTAGGAGGAAATAAAAATGAAAAAATTCCAAAAAATTATCGTGATGGCTATGATTTCAGCATTTATACTAGCCCTTTCAACATCTTGCGAAAAAGACGAGTTAACCGATCCGTATTTACCCCAAGAGGACTATAATCCACCACATCCAGGTAACTGATAAGATAAACCACCCCCCTTTTAAAATAATACAAAAAAATAAATAAAAAAGGGGGGTAACCTTTTTCCATGTCATGGTATAAATAATTACCAACTTGTATTTTTACAAAAAAAATTTTTGCCATGATAAAAACCTTGGATAATTGGCATATTGACCAGTTAAACCCTATAGTTGAGCCCATGGAGGAGCACGGGAAAAATCAGCTTTTCACGGTTAAACCTGCCAGAAAACAGGAAAAAGAGGACAAATTCCTGCTTACACTGGAAAAGGATTACTATGAAAACACGGTCGAAAAACTAGAATAACCAAGTACTATACCAAATGAAAATTATTTGATTTCGAGTATCTTCATGAGAAAAAGACAGCTGCGCGACGAGGCTGTCTTTTTTTTTATACTTTTGTGCATTTATCCCTTAAATGTTCATGAAAGATGAAGGTATCATACAATTGGTTAAAAGATTATCTTGATTTTAATCTGACTCCTGAAAAAGTAGCTGAAATATTGACAAACACTGGTTTAGAGATAGAAGGGGTTGAGCCGTTTCAATCCGTGAAAGGCGGGTTAGAAGGAGTCGTTATCGGGGAAGTGAAAACCTGCAGGCCCCATCCCAACGCGGACAAATTACGTGTTACCACCGTTAACGTGGGCGATGACAAAGAATTGCCTATTGTTTGCGGTGCACCTAATGTAGCGGCAGGGCAAAAAGTGCCCGTGGCCCTGGTGGGCACGACCTTGTACAAAGGCGACCAAAGCCTTACCCTGAAAAAAGTAAAAATTCGCGGGGAAATTTCTGAAGGCATGATTTGCGCTGAGGATGAATTAGGCCTGGGCGAAAACCATGACGGTATCATGGTATTAGCCCCGGATGCTGCACCCGGTACCCCGGCATCCGAGTATTTTAATATTTACACGGACACCGTGTTTGAAATCGGGATTACCCCAAACCGGATTGATGGTGCCTCCCACCTGGGAACGGCACGTGACTTGGCCGCTTTCTTGTCATTAAAACAAGACATTGACGTGAAATACCCGTCAGTCAGTGCGTTTGAAACCGAAAAACAAGACCGCGTGGTCAAGGTAGAAATTGAAAACACAAGGGATTGCCCTCGATATGCAGGGGTTACCATGACAGGGGTTGAAGTAAAGCCCAGCCCGGAATGGTTGCAAAACAAATTGAAGGCCATAGGCATGAACCCCATCAATAACCTGGTGGACATTACCAACTATATCCTTCACGAGACTG
>CAZKIR010000588.1:0-2513 GCA_964552835.1 uncultured Bacteroidales bacterium | reverse complement strand
GCATAGAAAATAAAAAACGTTAATTTTATTTACGTTTTTGAAAAGTTAAAACATAATAGGCAAATATATTGTTTTTTATCTTTTCGTAAGGGAACCGATTCAATTTTGATGGAATATTGTATTTTTGTTAAAATCTTATCCATGGCCGGCCTCTACATCCATATCCCCTTTTGCAAGCAAGTGTGCTATTATTGCGATTTTCATTTCACGGCCTCGCTCAAGCATAAGGTAGCCATGTTGCCCGCCCTTCAGCAAGAGTTGGAATGGCAAAAGGATTACCTGGAAGGGGAGGATCTGGAAACCGTGTACCTGGGCGGGGGCACACCGTCTGTTTTATCACCCCGGGAGCTGGAACAGCTTTTCCAAACCATTCATCAAAACTATCCCGTGCAAGCCGGTGCTGAAATTACCCTCGAAGCTAACCCCGAGGATATTGACCCATCCTTCCTACAAGAGATTAAAAAACTGGGAGTGAACCGTTTAAGCCTTGGCATACAATCTTTTCAAGATGAAATTCTGCGTTGGATGAACCGTCGTCATGATAGCATCACGGCCATACAATCCCTGGAATATGCCTTGAAAACGGACTTTGAAAACCTCACGGCTGATTTAATATACGGTATACCGGGTTTACCTCCTGCCACCTGGCAAAGTGATTTGCTTCGGTTGTTGACTACGGGCATCCCGCACCTTTCAGCGTATCACTTGGGTATCGAGCCCAAAACTGTTTTTGGCCATTACCTGAAAAAGGGAAAATTACAGGAAATAACCGAAGAAGCAAGCTTGGAGCATTATCAATTGCTTGTAGATATGGCTAGCGAATACGGCATGGAACATTACGAGGTATCTAACTTCGCCATGCCAGGCCATTATTCTAAACACAACATGGGCTATTGGTTTGGAGAAAAATACCTTGGCATAGGGCCTAGTGCCCATTCCTATAACGGGAATTCCCGCCAATGGAACGTGGCTAATAATAGCTTGTATATCCAATCCATCAGAAAAGGAAGAGTAACCTATGAAAAAGAAGATTTGTCTGTTTTCGACAAATTTAACGATTACCTTTTAACCCGGCTTCGTACCAGTTGGGGTATTGATTTGCAAGAAGTCGGCGTGCGGTTTGGGAAAGAAATGGCTGACCGTTGCATGGCTTATTATCATGATAACCATGAAGATGGATTACTTCAACGCGAGGGGCAGAGGTTTTTCTTGACCGACCAAGGTAGGTTCCTGGCCGATCACGTGATGGAAGGTTTGGTTGTTGTGTAAGGGATTTGTTTAATTACCTGTTAAAATCTGGTCTTATTGGCGAGGCAGGCTTAGCGAGAAAAGAAAATCTCACGCGAAGGCGCGAAGACGCGAAGAAAAAGTACTTGCTATCGTCCAGAAGCATTGTCCCCCTTAGCGTCTTAGCGGCTTAGCGAGAGAAAAAAGACTCACGCGAAGCGTGTCTGTATGGCGAGGCAGGACATGAATAAAATGCAATGGGATTGTCGCGTGATAAACTTGCAAAAAGGGTAAAATTGAACGAAATTTGAAGAATTCAAACACGGGAAGCATGAAGATTTGTTACTTGGGCTTGCTTTTTGTATTTTTTTGTTCACCTGCTTTTTGCCAGGGGTTGTTTTCACAGGAAGGGGCTACAGAATTGACCCCTACTGAGTTTTTTATCAAGATGAAAGAAATTCCTGGTGCGGTTGTTATAGATGCCCGTTTGGCAAACAAGTTCAAGCAATCAAGGATACCAGGTGCTATATTGGCCGAAAAATCGGATACCCTTTACCAAATACTTGATACCTTGGATTATCAACAAACCCTTTTGTTCTATTGCATGGATGGCCAACGCAGTGAAAGTGCCGCCAAATTAGCCCTGAAAGAAGGTTTTCAAAATGTTTTTAATTTAAAGGGTGGGTTCATCCGGTGGATAGAATTAAATATGCCCGTGGAAAAATAATATGGAGTAGTGGTGGTTATTAGCTTGAGCGACCAAATTAGGCTAATAAGTTAATCCGATTGCAGGGAGAAAAAAACTTCATGCGAAGATGCGAAGGCTTAAAATATTTTTATCTACTGGGCGACCCGCTGGTAAGTATTCTATAATAATAGTTTTATATCTTAGCGTAAAAAAGTAATGACTGAAAATGAAATCGCATCAATCATCATTGATACTTGTTACCATATGCATGTAGAATTAGGCCCAGGCTTGCTTGAATCGGTTTACGAGGAAGTATTATGTTATGAACTTGATAAATTAGGCTTACAGGTAGAAAGGCAAAAGGAATTGCCCATTACATGGGATGGAAAGAAATTAAAAAAATGTTTTCGGACAGATTTGATTGTTGAAAAAAGTGTTATTGTAGAGCTGAAGTCTGTTAAAGAAACCGAACCTGTTCATTATAAAATCTTGTTGACTTATTTAAAGTTATCAAACTTGAAATTGGGATTATTGATTAACTTCGGGTTCACCGAAAAATTAAATCGGATTTTATGAAGGTGAAATTGTATAATTCCAT
>CAZKIR010000587.1:0-2522 GCA_964552835.1 uncultured Bacteroidales bacterium | reverse complement strand
AAACATGCAGTAACTTTTTTATGGAAGTACTCCGTAAATTTCACACCCCAGGCTTTGCCTTTCCGGTTTCTTCATGTATCAAGGCTATTTGTTCTTTGTTCTTGAAAAAACCTATATAATGGCTCTTTTGAGATGGTTGCTCAATGGTAAAGTTATTAAAAACCGATACCTTACCCTTTTCCATATTCAATACAGCATTACTAAACCAAAGCTGTCTTTTATGATTAGTAAACCCCTTTAATGAACTGATAGGTTTAGGCACCGGAAATGGAGGTCCCTGTTCAGTATTTTCCTGTTGGTTTTTATCGGCAGGCCCCTCCTGCCTTGTTTCTCCGGTTATTATATTAAGCCGGTATTTTCGGCTGTAATCCTGATAAACCAAATCATGGTTATCGTCTAATTCAAGAATATCATTTACCTCAAAGTTGAACGACATATCACGAAATGCCTTATTGGAGTTCAACGCTACAATCCGGGCACGTTTCTCATCGCCTTTTTTATATTGAATAAATGCAAACAAACCGCTATTGCTGATACGCAACTTTAATATTTGCTGTCCCCCCGAAAATAAAACTTCGCTTTCAAACGAGGGCAGTGTGGCCAACAGAACGTCACCATCAGGAGTGCTATATAAAAAATTCTGTCCAAAAACATCAGACGATCCTCTTGCCACTTTATTTGGAGATATTACTATTTTGCCGGTTTGTACATCCAACAAAGCAGCAACTGGCCGACCCAAATCAGGAACTAATAAAAGCTTTTGGTTTTCAAGAGCAAACGCCTTCTTTGTTTTCTCGAAAGGATGATTAAAAGACCGTATCAACTTTTTCGTTTTCTTGTCCCATACACCCACCCGACCATTACTTACTGTACAAATAATATGCTTATCATCCAACCCAATTACATGTTGTGGTGCAGCGTGTTCACCAGAAACCCATAAGATTTCGCGATTGGTTTTAAAATCAAGGTTCAACCCCAGTTCCCGCGAAAATGAACGGGCAATGGCGCCATCGGTTTCATGTATGTTTTTGGGTAAGTTCATAGGTTTTGTATTATTTCATTCTTAAAAAAAACACAATTTTACACGCTAAAAAACAATATCCATAGATACGTTTAGTTTCTCATACAGCTCCACCAGCTCATTGGCAAGAATTATTTCTTTTTGTTCTTTGGTTTTATTGTTTCAGTCTGTTTTTTTTTAAACTCACAGCCATGGTGTTTTTATATCATATTAAGTTTGCCATTTTACTATTGGCTTAAATCAAAAAAAGAAAAGGGAAGGCTGGTTAGGGCCTCATAATCTTTTCCATATTCTAAGATATCCTCATCATCGTTATGATACCAATCTATTTTAATTTCATGCCCTGCTTTTTGTGCATTTATTAATTGATTAAAAATTAAGGTAAAGAATTTTGAATCGGCACTTATGGCTTCACATTCCACTTTTAGTAAAGTGTTCATGCATGGATTCTCAAAATAGTTCTCTAGCCAGTTAATAATTGGCTTTGTGAATTCAAAAGTATCATATGGAAATACCCGCCCCTCAATTTTAAAAATACCCCGGTAAAAGTTAAAGGCTATTTTCGGGGTCAGTTTTGTTTGCTTAATTAACAAATTTTCTTGTTTAATAAATGAAATTGGCAATGTGGTATAATCCTGAAATTCTTTCCATTCGCCATCTTCAATATCCTCATCATCTTCATAGAACCAATGAACCTTTATTTGCCCGCTTGCTTTTATTTGCTCCAGTTCTTTAAACATTTTGAGTATATATTTTGCTGAAAAACTGTTTATGTAGATGGGGTACAGGTTGAGAACGGTGTTTTTGGCAGGGCTTTGTAAATAAGCTTCAAGCCATTGCATAATGGGTTTATAATACGATTGATCGTGAGGACAAAAATTCCCCCGAATAGTAAGCTGTCCCCTCTGCTTATCAAGCAATACCTCAGGTGTTACACCCGTAGATTCTCTATAAAAATTTTCCATGGCTAACCTTTTTAAGTTCTACAATTTAGCAATAATAATTTGATCCCAACTCAATCTTCTAAGTCTCGCTTAAAAGAACAACATTTTTGGCAATAATACGAGACATAATCGCCTGTTCCGAGATCGAGCATCTGCCAGTCGTGGTTACAACTTTCATTGTCTGTTTTAGTTTTAGTTGTTTCATGCAACGCTTTGTCGTGTTTTATACGTTTTTTACTATCCATGGTATTTTTTTCTTTTCATTAAATAATTATTACTTCAAATTTAGTAACATAATTGCTTATAGCGTGTGGGCAAATTAACTTTTGTGGTGTGTATTTCAAAATTTGGAAATTACAAACAACCTACAAAAATCTATTGCTTTAATTGCTTTGCCTCCACCTTACCCAACTCAATGGCCATATCCTGTTTGGCCAGATCTTCGGCACTGGCATTTAACCGGGCAAATTCGGCATATTTCTCGGGTTCAAACAGTTTTTTCATGACAATATCCTTTCGGTTATGGTGTTTGATAAAAGCCTGCCGTTCTTCATCAT
>CAZKIR010000586.1:0-2526 GCA_964552835.1 uncultured Bacteroidales bacterium | reverse complement strand
ACCACAAGAAAGCGTATCGCCGGATAGCCGTGATGGTAGGCATTGCTTTCGTTTTTTACCTTCTCAAGATGTTCGCGCCGGCCAATATTCTTATGATATTGTCCATCATTTATTTCCTGAACGTTGCTTATTTTCATAAGGCACAAACCTGGTTCCAGGAAGTTTTCCTGGAAAAACTCGAAAACGTGTACTTAAAAGCACTGCGTTACGCGCTACGCGGCAGAAGGCCCTATTATTTATTCGGGGGCACGATCCTATTGCTGGTAGCCACCGTGATGTTCATGATGGCCCGCGACATTAACGTGGTCTTTTTCCCGAATAACGAGCCCAGCTACATCAACGTGCGGGCCGAGCTGCCCATTGGCGCGGACATTACAAAAACCGATTCAGTGATGCGGGTTATCGAGGACGACTTGGCCCAGGTCCTCACCCCCTGGAAAGACATTATCGAATCACGGCTTACTACCGTGGGCAGCGGGGCATCCAAAGACTGGACCCCGAGCGAAACACCGTACATGGGATTGACAACCATCTCGTTCGTGGATTACAAGGACCGGAAAGGCAAAAGTACCAACCGCGCCATGCAAACCATTAGCGATGCCTTGATAGGAAATTATCCCGGGGTAAGGATATCCATTGACAAAAACGATATGGGCCCGCCCTCCGGCAACCCGATCAATATAGAGATTACCGGGGACGACTTTGACAAACTAATTGCCCTGTCAGATACCATGATAGCTGCCATCGAACAAGAACGCGTATCGGGCATCGAGGGTTTAAAAGTGGATTTGGAACTGGGAAAACCCGAGTTGATAGTGACCGTGGACCGTGACAAGGCGCGGCGTTATGGCCTTTCGACCATGCAAGTGGCAAATACAATCCGTACCTCCCTTTTCGGGAAAGAAATATCAGACTACAAGGTAGGCGAAGACGAATACCCCATGCAACTGCGCCTACAAGACGAGTACAGGTACAACGTCTCAAACCTGTTGAACCAGAAAGTATCGTTCCGAGAAGACGGCAGGTTGACACAAGTGCCCATCTCCTCCGTGGCCGATTTTCG
Source organism: uncultured Bacteroidales bacterium (assembly GCA_964552835.1). Taxonomy (GTDB): domain Bacteria; phylum Bacteroidota; class Bacteroidia; order Bacteroidales; family CAYFUP01; genus CAZKIR01. The sequence continues at coordinate 1,463 of CAZKIR010000586.1, read as the reverse complement.
TTACAGTTCAACTTACGGGGCTATTAAACGAAAAGACATGGATCGCGTCATCACGATTTACTCGAACGCGCTGGAAGGCTACAATGCCAACCGGATTAACCAACAAATTGCCGGGGTATTGGATGGGTTCAACCTGCCCGAAGGCTATGAATATAAATTCACCGGTGAACAACAGGAACAAGAAGAATCGATGGATTTCCTTTCACGTGCCTTGTTGATAGCCGTGGCCTTGATATTGCTAATCCTGGTAACCCAGTTTAACTCCTTGATCCGTCCGCTGATTATTATTGCCAGCGTGGTATTTAGTACCATCGGGGTATTTGGCGGTATCGCCACCTTCAAGATGGATTTCGTGGTGGTAATGACCGGGATCGGGATCGTTTCCTTGGCCGGGATCGTGGTGAACAATGCCATCGTCCTTATCGATTACATTGAATTGTTGAAAAAACGAAAACGGGCCGAGCTGGGCCTGGCAACAGATGATTTCCTGCCCTTGAAAGAAGCTACCGAGTGCGTGGTGCAAGGGGGTAAGACAAGGTTACGCCCGGTATTGCTTACCGCTATCACCACCATACTGGGCTTGTTGCCCCTGGCCGTGGGGATGAACATCGATTTTGCCCAGATGCTGGCCGAATTTGACCCCGACCTGTATTTTGGGGGTGACATGGTTATTTTCTGGGGCCCCATTTCCTGGACGGTAATTTTTGGGCTGGCCTTCTCTACCTTCTTGACCCTGGTCATCGTGCCCGTGATGTATAGGATTACCACCATCATGCAACACAAGATTGTAAATTTGACAGGAAAGAAAGGATAAAGATTATGAGGAAAAAAGTTTTAGACCAGACCCAATCGTATTTCACGGGATTAATGTATGAAAATTTTATCACTAACCATCATAGAATGATTGGAAAAATAGTAAATATAAAGCCCTGGTGAAAATTTTGAAGTTGAAAACTCTAGTCTTTCTTCACCATTTATTGTTTTTCTTAAAATAAATTTACCCGATAAATCATATAACTGAATGAAAGAATTACTTGTATTAATGTTATTGAAATGAAAAGATAATCGGCCATCTCCATAAACAACTTTAACGGGGCCATGGCTTTTTTTGGGCTTAAAAACATGATTAATGCCCCCTTTAGGAAAACAATCATTAAATTCAAGATTATGATATATTAATACATCATCCTCATAATAACATACTAAATTTCTATACTCTCCAACTAAACCAAAATTCGATATACCCTCTAATATACCATTTGTACTACCAATATTTTCTATCCATATATCATTAAAGTTTTTAAATTTTATCTGCTTTAATGTATCTGTTGCATTTCCAAATGTATTATATATCACGGTATCCACGTGAAGATAAAAATCCCGGGCCAAGATACTGTCCCCAACTTCAAGCGCAAAATCATATAATAATTCATCTTTACATGTATTTGTATTATATAAAAACA
>CAZKIR010000585.1:0-2548 GCA_964552835.1 uncultured Bacteroidales bacterium | reverse complement strand
TTTATACCAGTAGGCAATGGTAAAACTGCTGTCCCAGGGTTCTAAAAAAAGAGGGCTCCCATCTACGATTTGTTTCTCATCCCCCTCATTTCCAGAAAAAACAATAAAATCAAGGGAGGATGTGTGAAAAAATTGATCTTCAGGGGGACATGGTTCTTCACTAGTACAGCCCCAATCATGAAAACCGGACATTTTCATCGCGTTACCAAACTTGCCTTCTCTATAACCAGCCCATCTTGGACTTTCCTCTTCTCCAGTCTCCACCCAGTATGAATACCAGTAAGCATCATAGTTACCGCTTGTATCATTAATGGTGGGGCCGGTCCAGCCGGCTTCGTCAAATAAATAGGCTGCTGTAGCTGGTGGAATAGAATCCGTATCCTGCGCGTTTAAAAGGGAAATAAATCCCATCGCCATGCAAATAAGAAAAAGTATACGTTTTTTCATAATTGTAAAAGTTTATTAGGTTAACATTTAAAAGCAAAAATAAAGCAATCATGATGTTATATAAATGGAAATAAAATTCATTTGATGTTCATTTGTTTCAATTTGCTTGTTTATGGCCTTTGGTAGCCGATATTTCAAATTCGTGTATTTTTTTGGCCGAAAATTTCTTGTTCTCGCAATATCTGTGGTATACACTTGTAAAAACTATACAGTTTGTCTTTTCGAACGTAGGGAAAAATATAAAATTAAAACAATCCCTTTAAAATATCATCGAAATTGCTATGTATCTTTACCAGCAACGGCGAAATGCCACTTTTTATGATATTTCCCCCTGAAATGCCCATCGCCGGGTACCCTGCCAGCCTTATTGACAAGGCGCCGGCTGCAGAATCTTCGATGCCAATGACATGGGTATTATCCTTCTCTTCTAAACCTAAGCCTACTTTGGCCACTTCGGCATAAAGCCACGGGTGGGGCTTGGGGCATAGTTCGCCAAGCGTGCCCGGGCTGCCTTTTACCATCCGGTTGCCCGCGGTGATGATGGCGTCGTAAAAGTCAGCCGGGTTACCAAGCCCCATGGCCTGGAATGCTGATACTATTTCTGGCCATGCTTTCTGGTATAAACCGGAGGTCACCAACCCAATTTTTATATTGACCTTTTTTAGTTCGAGCAAGAAATTCTTTAGGCCGGGGGCTGGCCGAAAAGCATCCTTTTTGCCGCGGCCTTTTAAAATCTCGTCCATCTCGTGGTCGGTGATTTGAAAATACAGTTTTCTCGCTTCATCAATCCTGGCCGTGGGGCAATATTTGTTAATACAATATTGTAAATGTTCTGAAACGGAATGCCCGGATACAAAAGGCCCGTCTTCATCTTCTAACTTAAAACCCGGGTCTGCTGTCAGTTTACTGACTACCTGCCCGATGATCCATATCCAAAATGTTTCACTGTGCACGCTTGTCCCGTCCAAATCCATAAGCACAGCTTGCACGGGTTTTTTATAGTGTACCTCCGGTAAAGGATATATCGCGGGGTGGCCAAAAGCTGAATGGATATATACCAGGGTTTGATGCTGGTACACGATAAATTCCGATTTTTTATCCGGTGGCGTAAGAATATACTTTATCCCTTCCTGCCCGGTTTTAAAACGGCCACCTCCACCCTCTTCCAATTCAACCCAGCCTATTAAATTTTTTCTCCGGCCAAGGCCGGGAATATGTGTATCACTCATGTTTGTTTTATCGTCTTTGTTGTTTATTCTTTAGTATACCATGAAAACTCAATGGTAACGATCTTGTATGGATCGATGGCAAAGCCTATTTTTCCTTCATCGTCCACTTCAGCTTTTCCTGCCCTTTTTTCATCAAGATTTACAAACCAGGCTTCAACAATTGGCCTGGCAAATGAAATTTTTCCGATAAGCTGTTTGTTGGCCGGGTTAAAAACCCTGATAATATAATTCTCGTTGTCTTCATGTTTTTTGAGGGCTGAGAGTTGCAGTTCGGATGGCGAAACAGAAAACAAACTCATTTCAGGCCCTAATTTTCCCTGGTGCAGGTTAGTTTGCGCCAGTTTTACCGGTACAGCCTGCTTGTTCGCGAAAAAATACATATCCTGACTTTTCATCTCACCGCCATGTACCAATACCTGGTATTCGTATTCGTGCCTGCCAAATGACTGTCCGCCATGTTGATGTGGAAACTTGCCGGCAGAACGGAACTCGGTACATATCATGTTACGGACACTCCTGAGAAGCGTGAGGGCAAGGGTTGAGGTATTGTTTTTCAAGGCCTCGTACTCGATAAAGCAATTGCTTATTACGGCAAAACCCTTGCTTTTATTGGATAGGTGAACGAACCCCTGGTGCGGCAGGGTTTGCATTTCAGGGTAAAAGGCTTTCCCGTCATCCGGCTTCACTGGCCTTTTGTCAATGTAAAAATGCCCGCCTGCTTCCGAGGTGTCCGTATTCACGCCCGTGTCAAATAGCAGGCGCAAGCGGTGATCGCTGGCCGTATTGTCCAGTGTGGTTCTAACATCCAGCACGCGTGCCCCTTTTCTCAGGGTGTAGGCTACGATAATTCTGGTATCGACATAATCGTCTGA
>CAZKIR010000584.1:0-2567 GCA_964552835.1 uncultured Bacteroidales bacterium | reverse complement strand
TATACAATTAAGCGCCCGTCATCGAGGAACTGATCGGCCAGTTCAAAAGCCACTTTTAAATACCCACCACCATTGTTCCTCAAGTCAAGTATAAGGTTTGAAAAATCATCTGAAAAACCATCAAGGGCTTCATTGAACTCGTCCATTGTAGTAAGCGAAAACTGGTTTAATTTCACGTAACCCGTGTTACTATCTACCATGTAAGCGGCATCCAGGCTATAAATAGGTATTTTGTCGCGGGTTATGGTAAATTGCAGTAACTCTTCCACGCCCCTTCTTTTCACGCTCACGGTAACTTTCGTGCCTTTTTTGCCAAGCAATCGATCACGCACGCCCGTATTGGTAATTCCAGTCCCGGCCACTTTTTCGCCCTCGATCTTGACAATCTTGTCGCCGGCCCGGATACCAACCTTCTCGGAAGGGCCACCAGAAATGGGGTTCACGACAAAAATCGTATCGTTCAGTATATTAAATTGTATCCCGATGCCTTCGAAATTGCCCTGCAGGGGCTCGTTCATTTCTTTTACCTCTTCCGGGGTAAGGTAGGAACTATGCGGGTCGAGTTCTTTTAACATGGCCGTAATGGCTTGTTCCACTAGTTCTTCTGCATGTACCGAGTCAACATAAGCCCTGTTGATATACTTGTAAACCTGGTTTAACTTGTATGATCGGGTGTCGAACTGGGCCACCGCGGGAACCCAGGTATAACATGTAAACAAGATAATAAAGATCCGGCTTATTTGATGCTTAATCAAATTCATTATAATATAATTTTAAAAAATTCGCGTATTAAAAAGTAAAACAAAGAAATCAGAAAGAAGTTGAAAAATTTATTTCCTTGGAATTTTGGTTGCCAAGTTTGTCGAAGGCTTTAATATTTACTTGATAGTCCACGCCTTCTTTAAAACTATTGAGGAGCCCGGTATATAATTTCTCGCTTCCCTGGTTAATAGAATAATATATATTTTCAAGTCCAACGTATTGATCCGTGGCAGCAAGAAAAAGGACCACGTAATACGGGTAAATTTCTTTTTCGCCCCCACCGTTCGAAGGTTTCTTTTTAACAGGTTCCATGCTAAACCTATGAAAGATATCGGGTCCCTGGTTATCGACAAACACCAGAAATTCCGAGCGGTTCGTGTTTTGGACGTTATCCATTCCCGTGAAGGTTATCTTGTGCAAACCTGTTCCTGAAACCGTGAAGGGCCCGGTGTATTTTTGCTCCCCTTGCCCGTCAACCTGGTAACTGATGCTATGAAAACCGGATGCTTCGTCTTTACCGGACAAGCGCACCATCGTGGAAGAGTTTATAAACGCGGTATCTTTCACCTGAAAATGAGCGCCTGAAAACCCGTGCCCGAGAGATGGACCGGATAAATCAATAAAAGGTATCTCGGCTTGCATGTTACTAGACTCGGTACCCATGCTTTTATTGTTCACGTAGTCAACCGCGTAGGTTTTTATCACCAGGTTCCCGGAACTAGCGTTCAGGTAAAAAGGTTTTTCATATTTTTCAAATTCCCCCTCATTAATGGAATAATATACTTCTTTCACCCCGGCTTTGTTGTCAAAAGTTGTAATCTTAAATTTAGCCCGTCCTGACGAGTATTCTTTCCCGTTAGTGATAAAACTGTTACCCACGATTTCTTCCACGATACGGGGAGGTGTTTTGTCAACATAAAACTGATATATTGTAGTATCCTCTATGTTCCCGACCATGTCAGTACTAAAGTATTTAATCTCATGTTCCCCCTCGGCCAGGTATTGCATGCCCAAGGCGTACTTGTACTGGTGAAAATGCCCATCGTCAAGCTGGTAAAAAACATTTTTCACGCCTAACGAATCCTTTGCCCCGAGAGATAGGGCAGCCCTTCCAGAAACGATATCTTCATGAAAATCCTCGTTAAAGGAATGGGTGGTTTGGGGACTTTCCCCATCAAGGTATATTTTTATGGAATCCACTTTTTCCATGTTACCCACGAGATCAGCCGCGTAATACTTTATCAAGTATTCTTTTCCAGTATCAAAAGCCAAGGGTTCGCCCGTGTATTCCAAATACGGAGCCCTGTTCAAAGAATAATAAATTTTACTTAAACCGGCCCCACCATCGGTGGCACTTAATTTCAATTTCAGGCCTTCCTTGAAGTAATTAATCCCACCTTTCAAGTAAGGGGAACCATTTTGCCAGTATAAACGGGTATTGGGCGAACGACTGTCTGTATATATCTCGTATATAACTTCTTGTTTAGGGTAAACGGTTTTTTTTGTTCCGGGGTCCACGCACCAGGGCGAACGTATCGAGTTATAACCTTCGGTATCAAAATACATGGGGTTGGTGTATTGTTTTGTTTCTTCGCTCCGCAACCGTATTTTTTGACTTTGTTGGGACGAATCTGTTGAAATCCACAAGAAAACCGGAAGATCTTTTTGTATATATAATCTCCCCCCGGGGGCAAGGTACATCCGTTCTTCATGCTCTATAAGTTTTTGCCCGAGGATTGGGCCAAAGCTAACCATAAAACATAAAAAAACAGGTGGGGATTTTATCCCCACCTGTAGTAATAATT
>CAZKIR010000583.1:0-2570 GCA_964552835.1 uncultured Bacteroidales bacterium | reverse complement strand
ACAGCCTCTTTTTATAGGACACAACCCCCTAAAAAAAATAACTCTCGGGTTTTTGTCTTAACAGATATGGGAAATGAACCGGACGACGCGCAAACCGCTGTCAGGCTATTATTATATGCCAATGAATTGGATATTGAAGGCATCATTGCCGTCACCTCTTTTTACCAGCGAAAAACGGTGTCGCCACAGCTTATCCATGAACGGATTGACGCGTATGAAAAAATTCTTGGTAACCTGCAGGTTCATGATACCGGGTGGCCCCATCCCGACAGCCTACGAAAAGTAGCCGCCCCCGGGCAACCAAAATATGGTATGGCGTATGTAGGCGATGGCTTGCAAAGCCCAGGTTCTGATTTGTTAAAAGCGGCTATCTTGAAAAAGGATTCCCGTCCACTCTATATTTGCATTAATGCCGGGGCCAATACTTTGGCCCAGGCCCTTTGGGAACTAAGAAATGAATTGTCTGATGCAGATTTAAAAAATACCATAGCAAAAATAAGGGTTTATGATGACACCGGGCAAGACGATGCCGGTGCCTGGATAACCAGGGAATTCCCAAAACTTTTTTACATTCGAAGTCGGTTTCAGGTGTTCGCATTCATGGGGCATACCATCGGCATAGGAAGTAACTTTCAGGGCCCCAAGGTATGGGCTGAAAACCCCGTGGATGCAAATAATTGGAGTTTTGACCAGCATTTATCTACCGTGCACCAGTGGGTGGATGACAATATACGTTTTCACCATGGCCCGCTTGGATCATTATATTTAAAAAGGCATTGGGCCATGGAAGGAGGTGGTACTTCTACCTGGATAGGGCATGTAAACAAGGGACTGTACAGTGGGGAACACATGACTTGGGGCGGCTGGGGCGGCAGGTTCGCCGACACCCTGGTGTTAAATGCAAAATCCGCGCTTGATGTGGTCAATAAAGACCAAAAAAAGTATGAACCTTACAAAATGTACATGGAAGCGAGAGACACGTGGACAGAAGGAAAAACAAACTGGAACTTGCCTGAAGAACAATGGAAGAACAGCGATGACGCCCCCATGTGGCGATGGAGAGAAGCCCATTTTAACGAATTTAAAGCAAGAATGGACTGGTCCGTAAAAAGCTATGATTACGCAAATCATAACCCGGTCATTGTTTACAAGGGAAGTGATGAAAGAAAAATTGAACAAGTAACAGTCAGCGCGAATAGTGAAATAATATTTGATGTGAGCCGTTCTCATGACCCGGACGGTGATGAGATAAGTTATCAGTGGTGGATTTACGAGGAACCAGGAACTTATAAAGGCAAAATATATTTGGTTTCTGACAATACTTCAGTGTGTAAACTTTACATCCCTGAAGAGGCCAATGGAAAAACGATACACCTGATTCTTACGGTGAATGATAATAACCTGGCAGCAAAATTATTCGCGTACAAAAGATTTGTTATTTCTGTTGAATAAAAAAGTTGGGCAGGCAGAAAGCTCAAGCAGGCCATCATCAAGATTGCCAAACTTTAGACGGGTAGCCTAAATCTTTGTTTTTAAGAATATTATATTTCGCTTATTTAATTATAACCCATAAATGCCAGATAAAAAAACATTATTTATGATACGTTGTTAAGAAATTAACAGATTTAAAATTTAAATTTCAATATTTTACATGTTAAAGTTCTATTATTTGTTAATAAAATGATTAGCAATTCATAATTTCTCAGCGTAACTTGTATTCACTTTTTCAAGTCAATAAAATTAATAACCTTTTAAATTACAGACATCTATTGACATAAATAATCCAAGTCAGGCATTTCAGTATTAGCTTGTGATTGGCTGATTTTTACTTAAAATTGAACAGCCAACCAAAACACTAAATTGGACATTTCAATTAACTAATAAAATAAGTTATAAATATTTAAATTTCCTATTCCTTTGTTATTGGTTAATTTCTTACTTTGATGGCATATTTATTTTAATAATAAACACAAAACGTATGAAACTAATAAAACTACTCACATTTTCACTGGTAATATTTTTATGTAACCGTTGCCAACCTGAAAAAAAACAGGAAAAAGAAACAAAAAAAGAGCAAAGTCCGCCAAAGCCAAACATTGTGCTCATTATGACAGATGATGTTGGATATGAACACTGGAGTTGTTATAAAGGCAACATACCTACACCAAATATTGACGAATTGGCAAATGGCGGAATGTTATTTGACAATGCATATACAACAGCATCAGCTTGCACCCCCAGTCGATTTAGTATCCTCACAGGCCAATACCCGGGACGTTGCGGGCATGAAGATTTTTTGTCAACAAATCCAACAGCAAAACCTTATGAAATAGCCTGGAACACACCAATAACTGAGGAAAACACCACAATCCATAAAATTCTGAACAAAGCAGGTTATTATACCGGGTATGTAGGTAAATTCCACATTGGGAGCCTTGATTTTGCCACACCAGAAAAAAATCCTGATATTCCTGAGATTGATCCCAACATACCTGCTAATTCTGAAAAAACAGACAGCCTTTTGGCTTTACACCAAAAAGTGATTTCAAACAGGGTCAAAGAACTTACTG
>CAZKIR010000582.1:1182-2588 GCA_964552835.1 uncultured Bacteroidales bacterium | reverse complement strand
AGGTAAGCGCGGGGTTTGGGTTGTTCCCTTGATAAGTTTTAGGATAAGGGTGCTTTCCGGGTCTTCTATTTCATTGGAAAATTCACCTACCTTGCCCACCCCGCCCCTGGTAGTAGTGTATTCGAAGGCCACGGCCAGCACTTCGTCTGTACTCAGGGTAGAGTTTAATGATATGTAACCAAGCTGCTGGTTCAAGTTGTACTCGCTGGATGATAGTAAACGGGCATCTTCTATTTTCTCGTAATCCTGGCCTGGTTGAAAATCCTTGTATTTGCTGGTTATTGCTTGGGTTAAACCCTCCTTGGACCGGATTCCCGGTTTGTTTTTCAAAGCGTTATAAATCTTGTCATTATGCGGCTTCAGGGCTTTTTCAGTATTGGATTTTTCTGATTCAGCCAGGTCCATGAATGCCACGATATTTCGTGAGTTCTTGTATTCGGTCCGTTTGTTGGTTACCCATACTTCTATTTTCGTTATCTTGATATCCGAATTGATGAGGGGCAGGTTTGAAAGTGCCTTGTTGTAATTTTCATAAAAATACTGGGACAAGAAGAAGTGCTTGTTAGGTTCGTAATCCACGGCCTCAACTTCAAATTCTTGTGTCTGGGCGCCCCCTTTTACTTCTATACTTTTTGATTCGCTTTTTTGTTGGGAGAAAATAGTAGTAACCGCTAAACGCCCGAATTGCATCTTGGTTTTGATCCCGAAAAGGTTATGGCTTCCCGTGATAAGGGAACCAGGCAGTGGAAGGGAAACGTTCCCGGCCTCTATTTTCTTGATAATCTCGTCTTCATCGCCCGTGTATTCCAGCTTGGCCTCGTTTTCGAACTGGAAGGTTGCCTCGGTATCGTATTTAATCCCGAGTTTCATCTTGGTACCTATGGTCCCGGTCACGTTCATCTGGATTTTGGTATCAAAATCAAAAGTAGTGGTCCGCCGCAAGCGTTCGCTTAAGGCCGGATCTTCTACCCGCGATATCTGTAGGCCGAAAGATAAATCGGCCGAGCCTTGAGGTACCACGTTAATTTCATTGCTCCCGAATATTTTGTTAAATGCCTCGCCTTGTACCTGGAGGCTTGGTAAAAGTGAGCCACGTGCAGCACCTGCTTCGGCACGGGCTTTTTGCTGCCAGTACTCGCCCAATGATTTGTTAAACGAGTATTCCCGGAATTCATCAAGGCTCATCCGGGTAGGGGTTTTATAGCGAATGCCCCCGAACCTTTCTTCAATCAAGTATTCATTCGACAAAGGATTGTATTTTACTTCTTGCTCGTAATTGGAAGGGAGGTTTAGAAAAAGTGGTGATTTTGTCCGCTTTCCCCCGTAAACAGGTTGGTGGAGGGGATCTTTAAATTCATACCTAAGTTTTATGTCTTCCTGGCGGGAGGTATCGCTTGGCCAATTTT
>CAZKIR010000582.1:0-1172 GCA_964552835.1 uncultured Bacteroidales bacterium | reverse complement strand
CGGCTTGGGCAAAAGCATCCTGCCTTGACAGGCACCAGTACAAGCTCAGGAGGGTTATCGTTAAACCGGCGTATTTAAGGCTTTTCTGTAACAAACAAGGAATAATTTTGGATTACAAAATCTTCAACGCTTTTTTAATCAATTCTTCCACGGTAGCCCCGGGGTCTTCTTGCAATAATTTCGAGATGACTTTTTCCACCTGTTTTTTATTAAAACCAAGGGACACTAAAGCAGATAACGCTTCTTCCCGGTTCCTATTGTCCTGGGGAATAAGAATTTCAGAAGATTTTTCATCTTTCCCTATTTTATCCTTTAAATCCAGTATAATACGTTGTGCCGATTTAGCCCCGATACCTTTTACGCCTGTAAGTGTGCCCACGTTTTGTGTCAGGATGGCCTGGCGAATCTCCCCGGGGGTAAGGGATGAAAGCATCACCCGGGCGGTATTGGCCCCGATGCCCGATACCGTGATCAATTGCCTGAAGAGTTCCCGTTCATCTTTTCCCGCGAAGGCAAAAAGCAAATGGGCATCTTCTTTGATCACCTGGTGCGTGTACAGCATGGTTTCCAGGGGCTTGTTTTCTATCAGGGTATAGGTGTTCAAGGATATATGCAGGTAATATCCTGTTCCATTGGCTTCAATAACCACGTGGGCGGGTGTTAGCTCAACGATCTTGCCTTTGATATACTCGTACATGTATTATTATATGGTATTGTGATAATAAATTTAAGGGCACCAAGATAAAGAAATAAAACAATATGGCACAGCCAATGATCAGCTTTACACGTCGTTCAAGTTGTAATTCTTAACCTGGTTGCTGGCCAGTTCGTCGTAAATTTCCCTGTTTTTAAAAATATCACAAGCCAGGTAAAGGGCTTGCCTGAAAGATTCCTCGCTGGCTTGCCCCTTACCGGCAATCTCATAGGCCGTGCCATGGGCTGGCGATGTTCGCACAACCGGCAAGCCCGCCGTGTAGTTTATGCCGCTATCAAAAACCAGGGCTTTAAAAGGGGCCAGGCCCTGATCGTGGTACATGGCCAAAATCCCATCAAACCGGGAATAATATCCACTGCCAAAAAATCCATCTGCCGGGTAAGGGCCAAAAGCCATGATATTTTTTTTCCTGGCTTTTTCCAGTGCGGGTTGTATAATGTCTTGTTCTTCCTTGCCC
>CAZKIR010000581.1:0-2588 GCA_964552835.1 uncultured Bacteroidales bacterium | reverse complement strand
CCCTGCCCCCCGGCATGTACCTGTACACCCTGGTGGCCGATGGCAAGGAAGTGGGCACGAAGAGGATGATGTTGACGGAATAACAGGGTTAATTTACCATTAATAATTTTTATCTTTGTACAATATAAGCCATAAAACATGAAAAATATTGTTTTTTTATTAGCTATCGCTTTTACCTTTACATGGAATGGAAAAGCTGATGAACCAGAAGATTTGCCATTTGGTTACCGCACCATGTACCAGGATATTATTAACTTTGATAATATTCCAATAACAGATATTTACCCGGAAGAAGAAAGGCAAACAATTAATAAATACCGTGAAAACCCGCCCTTGGATGATTTTGGCCTTTTGGTTTTTATAAAAAAGGACATGAAAGATATGGCCACGAAAATTGAATTACCAAGTAACGAGGGTAATTTATGGGTTTTGCGCGTGCAAGCCGAGGATGCCTATGGTATGAGTTTTGAATTTAAAAAGTGCAACATGCCCGATGGGGCCGAATTTTATATTTACGATGCAAAAAAAACCACCTACCAGGGACCAATTAAAAAGGATTATGAACAACTACAATATAATAAAATTTCTACTTGGAATATACCTGGTGAAGAAATATTTATCGAATATTACGAACCTAACAATACAGAATTCCAAGGAAATATGGAATTAGACTATTTCGTATATATCTTTAGGGACTTAAAAAAAAAATTAAAAAGTGCAAGCTCCGATGATCTGGGCGATTGCCACCAGAATGTTGCCTGTGATAAAAAATGCGAGAAAATCTCTAAATCCGTGATTAGAATATGGGGGACAACCGTTGATTCTGAAGGAAAATTTACCCGTGGTAATTTTACAGGTGTATTGTTAAACACGGAGAGCAATGCAGAGAGACCCCTCGTGTTAACATCCCCGCATAATGATGCAGTCATGCGGGAGGATTGGGCCTATTATTTTAGCCACGAGACAAAAGAATGTAATGATAAAGAACCTTTTGGGTTTGGTAAAAAAGGGATTAGGGTATCTGGAAGCCTTAATGACAAAATAATAGCTGATGGTAATTACGATCATACTTATGATTATTGTTTAATAGAAATAAATGGGGGAAAAAAGTTATGTAGATGGGGTTTAGATGTCAATTATGCACCTTGGACAAATCAAGAGCCTGATTATTATGACAAGACAATTAAGTATATTTTTCATCATCCATTAGGTAAGAGTAAAAAAGTCACTAGATATAAAAGTATATGTAAAATTTATTGGGATGATCAAGATTATGATCGCTACAGTGAAACTGATTATTATAGATTGTACGATTTTACCAGCGGGGGATTAACTTATGGTTCATCTGGAGGGCCAGTATTCAACAAGCACAAACAAGTAATAGGTCTCATCAAGGGTAGGGAAAAGGTTACCGAATGCGATCTTAATATAGGGGGCGGCAAAATATATGCTGTTAAATTAAGTACGATATGGAATATAGATGCCAAATTTCGAGAGGCCATTGCAAAAGGTGTAGATAAGGATACTAAGTTTTCTATTGGAAACCAATACGCTTATGACCCTACATGTGATTACAGGCCTACAAAAAAAAGTTATGATGATGAATACAAGAGTTATCATTGTGATTGTTTTAACAATTCATTGGATACTGAAATCGGAGAAATAATGGGTGATGATGGGCCTAATTGCCCGGTTGAGAATATACCTTCAGTTAGGTTTTATTCACATGCTTGTTTGCCAGAATTAAATTTTTCCATTGATAATGTCGCCTATAGATCAAAAATCGAAGACCTGAAGATTAATAAACAAATTGTAACTGTCTGCGAAAACAAAGCATTTTATTTGCATCCCTATCCTTTTGTTAATGATATAAAAGACATTTTATATTTGTTCCCAACCCGTTTTGATAGGATTTCTAAATGTACTGGGTTTATTTTTTGCAGGAGAAAATATTTTTATCAAGAGTGGGTTGATTTAAGTGTTTGGGAGGTTAATGGGTATAATCTAGAAGCTTTAGATGAAGATCATATTAGAAAAAGAGTATATTGGCCAGATGAGCGTTGGAAACAATGCTATAGCAATAATGATGAGTTAGATATAGGTATTTTTTCTAGTTGTGAACCGGATTATATTAGTAAAAAACAAATTGAACAGTCTTATGATCTTAAAGCAGGAAACTATTATGCCATTAATATTTTTGAAGGTAATGAAGGTGGCAGGAGAACAAATCCACCAAACCCACCAATTGAAAAAACACGTTACATTTATATTTTACCTGAAAATTCAAATAATACCATTTCAGGTGATCTTGTAAAATCATATAAAACAAAGGGGATTTTAGGCATTGATGATGCCACGGTAAAAACGAATAAAAACGTTAAACTCTCGGGCGGTACTGGCATCCGCATCGATAAAGATTTTACAATTGAAAAGGGGGCTGTTGTAGAATTTACTATAGAACCGGAGCTTGAAGATTTATGTGAATAATTTTATTTCAAGCTTCTTCCCCGCTAGCGCAAACATGTTGCCCGCGCGTTAAGTGCCAGGCAATAAAGTTATGTCCGAAAAATATAAAATAAGAGAAAAAG
>CAZKIR010000580.1:0-2593 GCA_964552835.1 uncultured Bacteroidales bacterium | reverse complement strand
GCCCCAGACATAACCATTAGAGGCGTACTTCACGTCAAATATATTATTTACCAAAAGGGTTAGCTCAAAGTTATTTACTTGATCCAGGGGCAATTGATAACGCAACCTGAAATTGTTTAAAAAATATGGGTCAAGGGCCAGCTTGTCCTGTTCCATGTTGTTCAGGTATTGTTTCCCCACGTATTTCGCCAACCAGGTGGCTTCAAGGCCCTCGAACGGGGCAATAACTATTTGCCCCCCGCTAATCACGGCAGGGGAATAGGCTAAATCTACATTTTTTAATGTTTGTATCGTATTGTTTTCATCCAGGTAGCGAAAATCTGTTTTGTTTTCGCTCATGGCGATATTCCCGGCCACTTGCAAGATATCTAAAAGCTTGTACCGGCCGTTTATTTCTATCCCTGTCCGGTAACTTTCGCCTGAATTTTTACGAACGGGGTAACCCACTTCGTTTAACTCGCCCGTTAGCACTAACTGGTTCGTGTATTGCATGTAATAAAAGTTCGTGTTCAAGAAATAGTTTTCGGATTTTATGCGGTACCCGGCTTCCAGGTCGTTCAAGGTCTCGTGCGTGGGTTTTGCCCCATCGGGCGCATCCAGGTAATCGTTGCGGTTAGGCTCGCGATTGGCCACGGCAAACGAGCTGTACAACAAGCCTTTTTCGCCCAATTTATAGCTCAAGCCAATTTTTGGGTTAAAAAAGGTAAACGGCTCATCAAGATCAATTTGTGAACCATCGTTGTCAACCCCTTCAGCAATGTACTTGATATCCCTTAACTGTAAATCGGCAAAGGCATAAAAGCCTTTGAAAATTTCAACATCTGCTTTCAGGTAGGTATTGAAATCACGCTTGTGCGATTCATTGTCATAATAGGTATCGCCTAACTTGTTTTGTGGCATGTACCCGGCCCAGATTACTTCACCAAAGTGATTGGCATTGGTATACTGGTTATATGCCCCTCCAAAAATCAGGTTTACCCGATTTTTATTGTATTGTAGGCTATAAGTAGTGCCATAAAAATCATTGTCTAACCACCTGCGTACTATAAGGTCAGAGGTGCTAACGGTGTCATGGTAAAACGAACGGTAACTACCGTTCTCCAGCACGCTGTCCTGTCCAAAATACAAGGTCTGAAGTCCGAAATCCGTGAGGTTGGCATTCGACTTGTACAACTCGAAATATCCCCGGCCATAGGTGTAATGCAAGGATGCATTTGCTTTCAAAGATGGGGCAAGGATTCGCGAGAAATGTAGCTGGTAATGATCCTGCTGGTAATGGTCCACCTCGTTGTCATGGTAACCCACTATATCCCAATTTTCATCATAAATGGCGCCGGCCGAATTAAAGGTGCGGTCTTGTTCCATGGTGATGCGGTCTACCCCGTTCCAAGCCTGGTATGTTATTTCCTTGCCCCCGAATACCACGGCTTTTAGCATGGTCTTGTCGCCAACGTACCCCCCTTGCAGGAAATACGAGCCAAGATTGGAAGTAGCACGGTCTATGTAACCATCGGATGTAATCTTGGAGGCCCTTCCCTCGAAGTTCCACTTGTCATTGATCAAGCCGGTACCTAACTGGATATTGTTTTTAAAGGTATTGAAAGAGCCCGCGGAAGAGTTGATCTCGCCATAGGCTTCTTCGTTCACTTGATTGGTCTGCAAGTTAAGGGTTGCCCCGAAGGCCCCGGCCCCGTTGGTGGAAGTGCCCACGCCGCGCTGTAATTGTATGCTTTCGACTGAACTGGCAAAATCGGGGGTATTGACCCAAAATACACCGTGCGATTCAGCATCATTCAAGGGTATCCCGTTCACGGTAACGTTGATCCTGGTTATATCACTCCCCCGCACGCGGATGTTCGTGTAACCAACACCCGCCCCCGCGTCAGAAGTACTTACCACCGATGGTTCGTATTGCATGAGATAGGGAAGGTCTTGTCCCAGGTTTTGCCTGGCAATTTCTTGTTCATCAATTTCAGAATAGGTCGTCGGGGTCCTCTCGCCGGCCCGGGTGGCCGTAACGATTATCTCGTCGCTGATTATGCTGGTTTCTTGCAATTGAAAATGCAGCTCGAGGTCTTTATCCAGTTGAATTTTCTTTAGTACGCTTTCATACCCTACAAAAGAAACCTGGATGGAATAATTGCCCACGGGGGCATCCATAGAGTAATTTCCTCTCGAGTTAGTGACCGTACCTTTCTTCGTGTTTAGCAAAGCCACGTTTGCACCGGTTAATGGTTTGTTTTCAGTGTCAGTAACTTTTCCATGGATGGAAAACTGGGCAATGCCATGCATGTACATGCACAGGCTTGCCAGCATGAAAAATGCTCGCCTCATGATTTTAAAATTTTGAAAATGAATAAATTAATCCGGCAATGATTTTCATTACCTTCTATTTCCCCTCGCCGGCATTACCCGGATCGGGTCCTAAGGGTATGATCTCAGCCTGATATTTAAGGCACCCCCTTAGAAGATTTGAGGCAAATATAATATTTTTTTAACGAGTTAACAATTTGCTTTTTTAAATACGGCTAAAACAATGCTGATTGTTTAGAGAAATTTGATACCTTCGTGTAGGTTTAACGATAAAATTTGC
>CAZKIR010000579.1:0-2595 GCA_964552835.1 uncultured Bacteroidales bacterium | reverse complement strand
CCGAACCCGTATTTGCCATGTCCCTGGATGTCATTCATGGTGCTACATTTGCTTTATTTGTAGTTTCAGTAGTCGAATATGTGAATGAAATTATTCCATCGCATTGGAGAGCCACAGGACAATCCCTGTTCTGGGCCTTTTATTATGGCCTGGGGATGGTTCTTGGTAATTTCTTCACCGGTTCATTGATGGACGTGTTTTCCATAGGCCGGGTTGCATTAATCGGATCGGCAATCGTGTTTATTGTTTTTCTTTTGGGTATGATTTTCCTGAAACCCAAGAAACCCGTTGTAAATCCGGTTACTAATTAATTAATATATAGATTATGAAGGCTTTAAGTGTAACTTTAATTGTAACTTGTTTGGCATTGCCTTATGGCTGCCTTACTCCTAAAACGAATGATTCAACTATGATACATAAAACAGAGTTAACAAGTATGGATAACTGGAAGTTTAAAGAAAGGGCTTCCCAGGAATGGCTTGACGCGAAGGTGCCGGGATGTGTACATCATGACTTGTTGTTAAACAAACGCGTAAAAGATCCTTTTTACCGTGACAATGAAAAGGACTTACAATGGATTGGGAAAACCGATTGGGAATATCAATTGGATTTTACGGTTTCAGGGAAATACCTGGACAAACAGGTAGTACGTTTAATATTTCAGGGCCTGGACACTTACGCGTCCGTTTACCTGAACGATGAACTTATCCTGCGCTCGGAAAACATGTTTCACACCAACATTTGTAACGTGAAAGAGGTGCTGAAAGAAGGGAACAATATATTGCATATTAAATTCGATTCCCCCTATAAAATTATCATGCCAAAAATAAAACAAGCGCCTTATGAATTGCTTGCATTTCAAAGCAACGACCAGGCCGATGAAAAACTCAGCGTATGGTCGCGCAAGGCAGGTTTTCATTATGGCTGGGACTGGGGCCCGAGGCTTATCACCTGTGGCGTGTGGAAACCGGTCGTCCTGGAAGCATATAACGAGGCAAAACTTGAAGATGTGTATATCGAGCAAGCAGATGTGACAACCGATAAAGCTAAGTTAAACACACATTTTGAAATATCATCGGAGGTAAATAAACAGGCTGTTATCCGGTTGAAAATAAATGATAACAGCCGTCATGCCATATCAAAAGAAATATCGTTAACACCCGGTACAAAAGTGATTTCTGAAGAAATTGAGATTGACAACCCGGCATTGTGGTGGCCTAACGGACTTGGAGACCAGCCCATGTATCAATTTACAGCCGAATTGTTAATTGACGGGAAAAGCGTTAATGAAAAGAAAATCCTTACCGGCCTGCGCGATGTTAAAGTTATACGCGAGGATGACGAGTACGGCAAAAGCTTTTATGTTAAGGTAAATGATGTGCCGGTATACATAAAGGGGGCCAATTATATCCCGCAGGATAATTTTCAGTCAAGGGTTTCCGATGAAGATTACGAATACATTATCAAGTCAGCCGCCGATGTGAATATGAATATGCTGCGTGTTTGGGGAGGGGGTATTTACCAGGAAGATGTGTTTTATGAACTTTGCGATAAATATGGTATACTCGTTTGGCAGGATTTTATGTTTGCCTGCGGCATGTTCCCTTCATCTGAGGAATATTACCAGAGTGTACAGAAAGAGGTAGTTGACAACGTTAAACGAATCAGGAACCATGCCTGCCTGGCTTTGTATTGCGGTAACAATGAAAACGACATAGTATATTATGGATGGGGCATGAAAGAAGATACCCCGCCCAAATACCATGAGGAATATGAACGGACCCTGGAAAAGCTGTTTCACGAAGTGATCCCCGGTGCTTTGGCAACTGTTGACACCACCAGGTACTACCATCCGACATCACCCAATACCGGTTATAGTGATATTCCGCTATCAATGGGCGATGTGCATTACTGGGGTGTATGGCATGGTGAAGAACCTTTTGAGGAGTTCAATAACAATGTCGGGAGGTTCATGAGTGAATACGGCTTTCAGTCATACCCGGATATTGAAAGCGTGAAGAAATTTACCGTGAAAGAAGACCGTGATGTTTTTTCTGATGTGATGGTCAGCCATCAACGGTGCAGGGGAAAAACCGGAAAAGACTTTGAATATGGCAACCGGTTGATTGACGTTTACCTGAAAAGGCATTTTAAAGAACCCAAAGATTTTGCCTCCTACCTGTACCTGTCTCAACTATTGCAAAGCCATGCCATGAAAATTGCCGTGGAAGCCCATCGCAAGAAAAAACCATTTTGCATGGGCACGCTATATTGGCAAATTAACGATTGTTGGCCAGCTGCTTCCTGGTCAAGCATCGATTACTACGGCCAATGGAAAGCAACCCATTATCACCTGAAAACACTGTACAATGATTTACTTATCGTGCCTGAATTGGAAGACGGTACACTTGCAGTTTCTGTCATATCCGACCTGCAAAAGCCGCTTGAGAATGCTCAACTGAACCTGCAATTGATGGATTTTGAAGGCAAGGTGCTATGGGAAAACAACACCAGCCACCATATAGCAGCCAATTCCAGTGCCGTGGCCTGGAAACACAACATGCAAAACGCTTTGCATGATGTCGATGTAAACAA
>CAZKIR010000578.1:0-2599 GCA_964552835.1 uncultured Bacteroidales bacterium | reverse complement strand
ACGATTGACAAAGCAACCGCTGAATTAAACCAGGTTTGGCAAGCTGCTTCGCAAGATATCTATCAGGCACAAGCGCAACAGCAGCAGGGCGCCGGCCAAGCACAAGGCGGTGACCAACAAACCGGCGACCAGGACAAGGGCGGTGGCGATGATGATGAGGTGACAGATGTAGATTTTGAAGAAGTGAAATAGGATCACTAAATAATTTTTCATGATAAATTAGGTTAGGTTTTGATGAGAGAGGCCCCGCGCGAGCGGGGCTTTTTTTTGGTGTAAAAAAGCCGCCTTTCCCGCGTTATATCAATAAATTTCTTTTCCTTTGCAATATTAAACCAACAACATGGCCAATCCCAGCTTTGACATTGCCGGGGACAATACCCGGTGTATACTGAAAACTTTTCATGGACTGGAAAATCTCCTGGCACGTGAAGTAGAAGTCTTAGGCGGTAAAGATGTCCAAACCATGCGCCGGGCCGTATATTGTACCGGTGACAAAGCTTTTGTATACAAGGCCAACCTGCATGCGCGTACCGCCCTGCGGGTACTGCTCCCTATTTATTCTTTCAAGGCTTCGGACGAAGACGAGCTTTATAATAAAGTGATGGCACATGATTGGTCGGGTTACTTATCACTAGGTACTACTTTTGCCATTGATAACGCGGTGTTTTCGGATGTGTTTAAACATTCTAAATACGTGGCGCTAAAAGTAAAAGATGCCATGGCCGATCAATTCCGGAAAAAAACGGGAAAGCGGCCTTCCGTGGATATTATGAAGCCTGATATCCGTTTTAACCTGCATGTTTCAGGCAAGGATGTCGTGATCTCGCTGGATAGCTCGGGTAGTTCTTTACACAAGCGCGGGTACCGTGAACCCGGGCACAAAGCCCCTTTGAACGAGGTATTGGCAGCTGGCATGGTACTATTGTCCGGCTGGGCCAATGATCGGCCTTTCGTGGACCCCATGTGCGGAAGCGGTACTATTTTGCTGGAAAGCGCCATGATTGCAAAAAATATCCCGCCCGGTTTGCATAAGAAGGAATTCGGGTTCATGGCATGGCCTAATTATGACAGGGAACTTTGGGAGTCTGTTCATGAAGAGGCGGTAAGAGCGGTACAAGATACCCGCGTGCCCTTGATCGGTAGTGATATCTCTGGAAGGGCCCTGGGTATGGCCAGGGCTTCAGCCCGGTACATGGGGCTTGAAGATGATATTTATTTTCGCGAGGTGCCTTTCGAGGAATACATGCCCCGCCATGCCCAGGGCGTGTTGATGATGAACCCTCCTTACGGTAAACGTCTTAGCGCCGAGGATTTATCTGCTTTTTACAGGATGATCGGCGATCACTTGAAAAAAAATTTTACCGGTTTTTCTGCCTGGGTATTATCTTCGAATTTTCAGGCATTAAAATCCTTTGGTTTGCGGCCATCAAAAAAGTTTACCCTGTATAACGGGGCCTTGGAATGCAAATTTTTAAAATTTGACCTGTTCAAGGGCAGCATGAAAGAATTTAAACAAGAAAGTTATTAATAAATCCCTTCATCCCAACGCACCTTTAGAGTGTTCCAGCCCGCCCCTGCAAGCTTCCCTTCGCTTCCACACACTTGTTTTACTTGCCATCCCGCCCCTTGATAATAACTTGTTTAAAAATATTTTAAGATATTTTTCCATAAAACAACAGAAAAATTGTAATTTTGACAAAAATAGTCAACACGAAAAATGTCAACAACTGGACAAAAACTTAGAGAATTGAGAGAAAAA
This sequence comes from uncultured Bacteroidales bacterium, assembly GCA_964552835.1. Taxonomy (GTDB): domain Bacteria; phylum Bacteroidota; class Bacteroidia; order Bacteroidales; family CAYFUP01; genus CAZKIR01. The sequence continues at coordinate 840 of CAZKIR010000578.1, read as the reverse complement.
GCAGGTTTAACCCTGCGAAAAGCTGCCATGCAAGCGGATATTGATGTGGCAATTTTGAGTAAAATGGAGCGAGGTGAAAGAAAACTGACTAAAGAATTAATTCTGAAATTGGCTGAAATGTACAACGAAAAGCCGGAAAAATTAATTGTTGACTTTTTAAGTGAAAAAGTTATTTATGAATTAAAAGATGAAGAATTTGGACTTGAAGCACTGAAAGTTGCTGAAGAAAAAATTAAGTACCAAAAAAATAAAAGAATATGAAACTCATAAAAGTTGAAATCCATAAATATAAATCATTTGAAACAGAACAAAAGTTTGATTTGAATGATGGAGTAACCATTCTTGTTGGAATGAATGAAAGTGGCAAAACCGCTACATTAGAAGCAATTGCTAAAACAAATTATTTTCAAGATGATAATCAATTTACATTTAACATAACTCACGATTTTCCAAGAAAAGAGAAAAAGAAAATCGATAAAAGTGGAGAAAATCCAAAAGCTGTCACTTGTACTTATGAAATACCGGAATGGCTCTTAGAAAAAATTTCAAATGATGTTGGACAGAATGTTTTGAAATCAAAAGAATTCTCAATTACTTCTAAATTCAGTAATTCAATTAAAACATTTGATGGGATTACTGCTGATAAGAAGAAATTTATTGGAGCAAAAACAAAAGAGTTGGGAACTTCTAGCAATGCAATTAATGAAAAATTAGAAAAAATAAAAACAGCGTCTGAATTTGACGAACTTGCTGCAACATATAAAGACGAAAACTACATTGAAGCTTTTAAAAAATTAAAGAAATACTTTGAATTCAAATGGTCTTTTGATAATCCTATTG
>CAZKIR010000577.1:0-2604 GCA_964552835.1 uncultured Bacteroidales bacterium | reverse complement strand
TTTTACAACGGCGACGGAAGCCCGGGCTTTGCCAACGGCGAGCCGGGCAGTGATTACATCCAGTTTTACCGCCGTAGCGAGAGCGCCAACGAGACCGTTTTTTATTACAGGTACAACAGCAATGATGTGACCTTCCGGGGCAATGTGCAAGCCAATGCCTTCTCCGGCAACCTCACGGGAGATGTTACCGGGGACCTGAGCGGCAACGCCGGCACCGCTACCCGCTTGCAAACGGCCCGTACCATAAGCCTCGCGGGGGACGCCAGCGGAAGCGCCAGTTTTGACGGGGGCTCTAACGCCAGCATAACAGTAGCCGTGGCCAACAACAGCCACTCGCACACCTCCGCCAACATCAGTGATGCCACCGCGGACAACACGGCCAACCGCCTCGTGAAACGGGATGCCTCCGGCAATTTCTCGGCCGGCACCATCACCGCCAACCTTGCCGGCAACGTGACCGGCAACGTGACGGGAACGGTAAGCAGCATTGGCAACCATACGGTAACGGCCCTCTCGGACGTGACCAGCGCGGGCAGCGGCATCATCATCTCCGCCAGCGAGCGGAACAAACTGAATAACATAGAAGCCAATGCCGACGTGACCGATGCCGCCAAGGTGAAAGCCGCCGGGGCCGTGATGACCACCGGAAACCAAAGCATCGCCGGCACCAAGACCTTCACCGGCCCCATCAACGCCGGCAGCAACAACATCAACAACCTTGCCGGCCCCGTGAACGACCAGGACGCCGCGACCAAGGGATATACGGACAATAAATTAGAAGTTCTGTTTGAAATGTTAATATCAAGTGGGGCTATTGATCCTTCAACCCTTGAAGCCGCTGGTTTTACCTGTGCAGAAATGCTGGAAGCAGGTGCTACCATTCAACAGTTGGTGGACGATAACATTTCCATAAATTGCATGCTCGATGCAGGGGTTACCGTGGCCCAGCTCGTGGGGGCCAATGAAGATGTAGGGGACATGTTGGCGGCCGGGGTAACGGTGAGCCAGCTGGTAAACGCGGGGGAATCCTATAGCGACATGCGCGGGGCCGGTATCACCCTGCAAGAACTGGTGGATGTGCCGGAAGCCACCACCGCGGAAATGCTGGCCGGGGGATATACCATTGACGGGCAAACCGGTACCCTGTCTGATATCGATGGCCATACCTATGACTGGATAGGGATAGGGGACCAGATATGGATGCAGGAAAACCTTAACGTGGCCACCTATAACAATGGCGCGGGCATAGCCCACGTTACAGGGAATTCGGAGTGGGCAAACCTGAACTCCGGGGCATGGTGTTATTACAACAATAACGCTGGCTATGGAAGTACCTATGGGAAATTGTACAACTGGTATGCCGTGAATGATGCCCGCGGCCTGGCGCCGGACGGCTGGCACGTGCCAACGGACGCGGAATGGACGGCCCTTTCGGATCACCTGGGGGGGAGTTCCGGTGCCGGGGGCAAGCTAAAAGAAACCGGCACTTTCCACTGGAATAGCCCGAATACAGGCGCTACCAATTCATCGGGTTTTACTGCCCTCCCGGGTGGCTACCGCGACCTCACCAGTGGTTCGTTCAGCAATGAGGGCGACTCCGGCCGCTGGTGGATTAGTAGCGAGAGCAATGGTTCCTACGCTTACTACCGGGGTCTGGGCTGCCGCAGCAAGGGCCTAGGCGAGGGCTACGGCGGTAAGGGTCTTGGGTTTAGTGTCCGTTGTGTCAGGGATTAGGCGAACGATAGTGAGCCTTGTCTATTTGATAATTTGATTATTTGGGGTATGGGGCGAAGCCCCATCGAATTTTTTTTTATCCCCAAAAGAAATAGGGGCAAACAGCCCCAAAAGGCAACTTAATTCAGGAGGCCGTCTAAAAAGTCTTAGGCGGCCTCATATATAATAGCACACGAAACCCGCGCCCTGAAAGGGCAGCTTATTTAAAATTTAAACATCAAAAAACCAACAAAACATGGCACAATCATTATCAAAATTATTTGTCCACCTAATTTTTCATATTAATTCAACCAGTTGCATTATCCGCCAACAAGAAAAAAAAGAACTATATGCCTATATTGGATGCATTATAAAGGACAACGAATCCATTCCAATAATTATTAATGGTGTAAAGGATCATATACATATTTTATGTGTACTATCTAAAAACATCACGTTGGCCAAATTGACAGAAGAAATAAAACGCCACAGCAGCAGATGGATAAAAACAAAAGATTTGTTCTACAAAAATTTTTCTTGGCAAGGTGGTTACGGTGGCTTTTCAATCAGCCCGTCCTTGCATGATAAAACCAAAAAATATATAGAAAACCAAGAAACCCGACATAAAAAAATGACCTTTAAAGAAGAATATACGATGTTCTTAAAAGAATATGGTATTGATTATGATGAACGATATATTTGGAGAGATGAATAACCTGCCCTTTCAGGGCGCAATGCCCCATGTCGCGACAAATACCCGGGGCGTTGCCACCGGGCTGAAATAAACTGGACTTTCAGCCCGGGGACATTACACGTGTAGGATACATATTACCCCCGGGCATGGAATACCATGTTCAACATGAAACGATACCCGGGCCAAGGCACAGCCTT
>CAZKIR010000576.1:0-2605 GCA_964552835.1 uncultured Bacteroidales bacterium | reverse complement strand
ATAAATATAAAATATTGATTATTAATGTTCAACTAAAAATATATTCGAGTGAAAAGCCCGGCCTTGTAATGCACAAGGCCAGGCTTAAAATGGAAAGGAAGAAAAGTTTTCTCATAATGATTAGTATTAGTTAGTAGCCAATAGTATCTTCAAATCCTATTCATCAAAAATAAATGGGATACCATTAGAAGCTTTGCATTATTTGTCCATTTTATTGACATATTTTCGCGAAAAGGCAACCCATAAAAAAACCGGCCAAAACTTTCGTTAAGGCCGGCATCTTGTATACCGAGAGTAAATTTAACTATTTAGCGGCATTAATTCCCGTATTCATTCAGGTAATCCCTTACTTGTTTGGCGACATTCTCGCCCGTGAAACCAAATTTTTCATCCAACACTTTATAGGGGGCCGAATACCCGAAATGATCCAAACCAGCAACTTTTCCCTTGGCCCCTACCAAGCCTTCAAGCGATGCAGGTAATCCAGCCGTTAAGCCAAAGGCCGGGATTCCACGAGGGATAATTTCTTCCTGGTATGATTGGGGCTGGTTCCGGAAAAGCCCTTCAGAAATAGCGGAAACAATCCGGATTTTAAGTTTATCTTCCTTTTCAAGGATTTCTGCCCCTTCTAGCAAAGTACTTACTTCCGAACCATTGCCTATCATGATCAGCCCGGGTTTTCCTTCACAATCTTTCACCACGTACGCGCCTTTTTCCGCCTCGTGGGCATCTTGTAATCGTGTTGAGCCGGGTTTGGCAGGAATATCCTTAATCCCCTGGCGGGAAAGCAAGAGGGCAGTGGGGGTTTTCTTGTTTTCCAAGGCCATTTTCCAGGCAATGGTTGTTTCAGCTGCATCAGCGGGCCGTAAAACCAGCATACTGTTATCGCCCGAGTGGTTTTTCAATTTTTCCATGAGACGGATTTGTGCCTCATGTTCAACGGGCTGGTGTGTTGGGCCGTCTTCTCCCACCCGGAACGCGTCGTGTGTCCATACATATTTCACGGGCAGTTCCATCAAGGCAGCCAAGCGAACGGCTGGTTTCATGTAATCTGAAAACACGAAGAATGTCCCGCAAACAGGCATGATGCCACCGTGCAAGGCCATACCGTTGGCAATAGCGGCCATGGTCAACTCGCAAACACCTGCCTGAAGGAAGGCACCTGAAAAATCATTCTTGAAAAAAGCGGAAGTCTTTTTCAGGAACCCATCGGTTTTATCGGAATTTGATAGGTCGGCCGAAGCCACGATCATGTTCTCGATTTGTTCGGCTAAATACCCTAACACGACACCTGAAGCCGCACGAGAAGCAATATTTTCTTTTTGCTCGATTAGCTTACAATCAATTTCCGGGGCATCGCCTGAGAAAAACTGTTTAAGTTTACCAGCTTTTTCAGGGTTTGCTTTTTCCCATTCTACCTGCTTTTGTTTCTTTAGCCGGGCGTATTTAATTTTATCTTCTTTAACTTTTTTATAATATTCTTCTACTTCAGGGAAAATAATAAAGGGGTTGTCAGGCTCCCCTCCCAGGTTTTGAATAGTTTTTTCAAAAGAAGCCCCTGTATCGCCAATAGGTTTGCCATGGGTTTCATTTTGCTTTTCATAGCTTTGCCCGTCTTCGGTTACCGCACCTTTTCCCATGATGGTTTTCCCGATGATCAAAAACGGCTTTTCGTTTTCCTCGTTGGCTTCTGTCAGCGCTTCCCGTATTTGATCCGCGTCGTTTCCATCAATGGTTTTCACGTGCCAACCCCAGGCCTCGTATTTCTTGGCCGTATCTTCAGCAGTCACCACGCTGGTTTCAGAAGACAACTGGATATCGTTCGAGTCATAAAACATAATCAAGTTGCTTAACCCCAAGAAACCGGCTATCCTGCCCGCACCTTGGGAAATTTCTTCCTGTACCCCGCCATCGGATATAAAAGTGTAAATTTTATGTTCCATCCAATCACCAAAACGATGTACAAGAAAGCGCTCGGAAATAGCGGCACCAACCGCCATGGTATGTCCTTGACCCAGTGGGCCGGACGTGTTTTCCACCCCTTTTACCACGTCAAGCTCAGGATGCCCTGGCGTGGGGCTTCCCCACTGGCGGAAATTCTTAATGTCATCAATGGTCAAGGTCCCTGTTAAAGTGAGAATCGAATACAACATGGGCGACATATGCCCCGGGTCCAGGAAAAAACGATCGCGAAGAGACCATCCCATGTCGTTCGGATCATATTGTAAAAATTCGGAATACAAAATTTGGATAAAATCTGCCCCGCCCATGGCCCCACCAGGGTGGCCGGAAGCGGCTTTTTCGACCATGGCAGCCGACAAGATACGGATGTTATCTGCTGCAAGGTTAACGATGTGCTTACTCATTGTATTTATTTTAATGTTTATAATTTCTGTTTAAAAAGTGCGAATCTAACAAAATAAGTCATAATATCAAACGCGAATGGTTAGTTTTATAGACACGCGCCATGAATAAGGCAAAATAATATTTTGAGGTGCCGAGGGGAAAAAATTGCACGCGAAGCCCACGAAGAATGAAACGCTAAACACACGAACCGAATGTTTATTCAGTATTCGATGTATACTAGCTTCATTTTTTCTTTCTC
>CAZKIR010000575.1:2132-2622 GCA_964552835.1 uncultured Bacteroidales bacterium | reverse complement strand
AAACCCCGTGTAAGGCGGCTTTTAGCAGCATAGGCCGACGGATAAAGCCCCGGGTGGCACCCACGAGTTTCATGGTATTAATGATAAAACGCTTGTTGTACACCGATAGCCTGATGGTGTTATTAATTAGCGTTAAGGCAATAAGCAATAACAAGCCGCTAAAGGACAAAATAATCAAACTTATTTTCTGAATGTTTTCATTAACCAAATGCACCAGGGATTTTTGGTAAAAAATTTCGTTTACCTCGGGATGGCTTTGGAAATCTTTCTCGATGAGCACCAGGCTGTCCGGGTTGGCATATTGGGCGTATAATTTCACGTCGATGGAAGCGGAGAGGGGATTGTAGCCCAGGAAATCCGTGAAGTCTTCCCCCAGGTCTTCTTTCAGGATTTTCGCGGCTTTTTCTTTCGAGATAAACTCGGTTGCTTTCACGTGGCGGGTGGCATCCAATTTTTTTTGTAATTTCACGATATCGGCCTGTTTGGCGCT
>CAZKIR010000575.1:0-2122 GCA_964552835.1 uncultured Bacteroidales bacterium | reverse complement strand
CTTTCAAGAAAATCGTGAACCCGATGTTTTCCTTCACGTGATCCGAGAGCTTTTTGGCATTAAACAACAAGATGCCCAGCAAGCCCAGCATGAACAACACGAGGGAGATGCTTAAAATGGAGGTGAAATAGGAATTTCGCAACCTGCGCCTGGCAATCCTGGCTTCTTTTCTTGCCATTTAATATAATTTTTAAAAGAAAGCTGAAAGATAAAAATTATTCATTGTAAAATTTACCATCATTCCAGTTTTTTGCTTTAAAGATGATGTATTTTTTAATTTTATGGTAATAAAATACTTTACCTGGCTTCTGATTGAAAAACGTGATAATTTTTAAATTTGAACAACATGTTGAAAATTTGAGGCTAAGCGTTTAAATAATAATATTTTCAAACAGGCCTTAAATATATTTTCCCAGTTCCATTTTCAATTTTTCATAATTTGTTGCCACGGGGAACCCGGGGTATTCATCGATCACGTTTTGGGGTGGTTTAAAAAGTATTCCCTGGTCGGCTTCCTGCAGCATGCTAATGTCGTTGTAGGAATCGCCAAAGGCAATTACTTTGTATTCCAGGCTTTTTAGGGCTTGTATCACTTTTCGCTTGGGGTCTTTTTGCCGTAGGTTATAATCCACGATGCGGTTTTGTTCGTCCACGGTAAGGGAGTGGCAAAACAAGGTAGGCCGGTTAAGTTTTTGCATTAGCGGGTCGGCAAATTCCTGAAAGGTATCAGATACCACGATAAACTGGGTTTTGGCCTTGATCCACTCGATGGTTTCCAAGGCCCCTTGCAGGGGTTGGATTTTATCGATTACATCCTGGATATCTTTCAATGTAAGCCCGTGCTTGTCCAGGATTTTCAGCCTGTATTGCATTAATTCGTTATAATCGGAAATGTCGCGGGTGGTAAGTTTTAATTCTTCTATGCCGGTCACGCGCGAAACGTTTATCCATACTTCTGGTATCCACACGCCTTCTAGGTCAGAACATATTACATACATGTATTAAGATTTTTGGTAATTGTTTAATAAATATTTTTTGAAATCATCATAATTATTTGCCAACTTGTCCATGGTTTCTTGTTTATCGTCCAAACCCTTCAGGGCAGGGGGCAGTTCCGGGTCAATGCCCAGGATTTCCTGGATTTCTTTCGGGAATTTTGCCGGATGGGCAGTTTCTAATGATACTTTTGCTTGTCCTGCTGAATCGAAACCCGGGTTTTCTTTTAAAAACATGTTAAGGGCTTTCCAACTCACCGCCCCGTGTGGTTCTAATAATAGCCCGTGGGCTTGCCAGGCATTTTTGATGGTTTGCCTGGTGGTGTCATCGGTAATGGCTATCGCGTACATGTCTTCTTGCATTTGTTCAAGGCCAGGGTTTTTTAAAATATTGCCTTTCTCGTCCATCTGCCCCTGGTATAGCTCGATAACCCGTGCCATGTTGCTTGGGTGCCCCACGTTCATCGCGCTTGAGATACAATTTTTGGATGGCACGATGGTCTTGTACAAGTGGGTTTTAAAATACTCGGGCACCTCGTCGTTCTCGTTGGTGGCCACCACGAATTTTTTTACCGGTAGGCCCATGTGCTTGGCCAGCAGACCGCCCATGAGGTTGCCAAAATTCCCGGAAGGGACGCAGAAAATGATTTCTTCTTCCACGGACTTTGCCAGTTGGGTGTAAGCGTACACGTAATATACCGACTGGGGCAACAAGCGGCCAATATTAATGGAGTTGGCAGAGGAAAGTTGCAAGCTGTCCAGTTCCCGGTCGTTAAAGGCCTTTTTTACCAGGGCCTGGCAATCGTCAAACTTGCCGTCGATGGCAATGGTTTGTATGTTTTCTTGGAGGGTGGTCATTTGCTTGCGTTGCCGGTCGGTTACTTCTTTTTCAGGAAAAAGGATTACCACCCGGATATTATCGAGCTTGTAAAAAGCGTTGGCGATCGCGCTGCCGGTATCGCCCGAGGTAGCCGTGAGGATAAGCATCTCTCGGTTTTGCTTTTGCAGGAAATGTTGCATGAGCCGCCCCATGGCGCGTGCGGCAAAGTCTTTGAACGAGGCGGTAGGCCCCTGGTCCAGGCGCATCACGTGCCACTTCAGCGGCCGGGTGTGGCAGAAGAAGAGGT
>CAZKIR010000574.1:0-2623 GCA_964552835.1 uncultured Bacteroidales bacterium | reverse complement strand
TTGCCCAGGTTAACAGCCTTGAGGAAGGAATACACACGGTATATTACAGGCTAAGGGATCCTTTGGGAAAATGGAGCCAGACCTATCATCGTGTATTTGTGAAAGAAAGATTGGCTAGCGATATTAGACCTGAAATCGAGTATCTGGAATACCATATTAACGATAATAATGGACCGGGTAATGGCACACCAATTGATTTAAAAGGCTGGAAACAGGATGGTTCTCAAGATGACAGCTTGACTGAAACAAGCGATATCGTATTCGATGACAGCATCAGTTTTGTTGTAGACATATCAGGCCTGAGCGACACCAATGAAATATTTCTATATGGAAGAAATGAACTAGGCCAATGGAATTTTGAATTTTATAACAAATTCTATGTAGATACCAGTGCTACTGAAATTAAATACATATATAAAAATAGGGATATTATTAACCGTGTTTATCCAAATCCATTTAGTAAAGTAGCCAATATTGAATTTGAATTGGAAAAACAAGAACATGTTGTTATAGAGGTGTTTAATATGAACGGGAAAAAAATAGCCCAACTGGCTAATACCAAAATGAAACAAGGCAAACATTTGGTTAAATGGAACCGGGTGGAGCATAACACCACTAGCGGTATCTATCTAGTAACTATTAAATGTGGTAATACTATTGATACGAAACAAGTTCTCATACGATAACAGCAATATTGTATTGATATAAAATGATTGTTTAGGGCACCTCTTAACTCGTTTAAGAGGTGCCCTAAAAATATGGGTCCGGATCAACAAATGGATTTTTTTGTCTCTTATAATTCTTTTTATTGTTAATTCAACTTCTCTGACATGTGAAAAAAGGAAATCCCCTAAACCACCATCTTGACATATCGAAAAAAAGCATTAGCTCAGGGCACTGATATATTCCATGTTGGCTCAAAGAAAATATTATATGGACATACCCTCGTCGCCTATATTTCCCTCAGGGCCACTAATATCCTGTTGCTTAACCCATTTGAAAAACAATTCGACTTTCCATCGCAATTCATAATTGGGCAATAATTTCGATGATTTAGATAAAGGTTGGTATAAAACCTCTTAAGTCTATTTGCTTCTGAAAGGGTGGAGTTTTTAAACTTGCACTTTACGCCGCTATGGTATAGTTTGGTCGAGACAGCTTCTGAACATGTTTCGATATCTCGTAGGCTCTTCCTACCTGTTAACTAGGCAAATGCCATGACTATGAATTGCTCCCAGCATGTAAAGGTTTTGATTTTGTAATTGCCGTTGTATTTATCAACACATTTTTCAAATTCATATTTTGAAACAAAGTCCAAAATTTGCGAAAGGATAGTTCTGCCTGTATTCATAATACAAAACTGCACTGAAAAATCCAAATTGATTATTTTGTAAACTAAGTTTATTCTTCTTTTTTTATAAATACCACCCATTGATCATCTGATGGCGTTTTCAAATTTCAACCCGGTATCCTTCGGAGATTTTTTGGGTTTTCAGGGTGATGGTATAATTTCCCACCGGCAGGTCATAATTCCAGGCCAGTTCGTTCCGGCGAACCAACCATTGGGTAGGTAACTATGCGGTTTCCAGAAACTCTCCGTCTACCAAAACATCCAGCTCAAGCACTGCATCGGGCAACTGATTTTCTTTGGTAGCCCTTCCGCCAACCACAAATCCGCTACCATCCATTTCAAATGAAATTTCAGGATTACTGCTGGTAATTTGCTTACCAATTCTTCTTCGTTCAACCGGGTAAAGTCCGAATCGTACCCACATCGGGTGCTGATATCGACCATTGCCCCAAAATCGCCGTTCCCGTAAAGCAAACCGATTACAATGTAGGCTGCATTAATTTTTGCATCGATATTAAACGGCCGGAAAACTCCATCAGGGCAACCTTTATCAAAAGCCCATTTTTTCTGGGCTTCAAACCAGGCCGTTTTCCAGTCAGCAGGATTTTGTTTGTGCCATTGAATAACATCGGCAATGCACTGGTAAAATTCACTTTCGGGCGGGATGGTTTTCAGGGCTTCCTCCACAATAAACTCCATATCATCGTAAACAAAAGCCAGCGAGTACATGGCAGCCACGTAGATTCCGCCGTAAACACCGTCGCCGTAATTCATAACGTGCCCAATCTTGTTGCCAGTTTCAGCGGCTGAATTGGGCATTCCCGGCGCCATCAACCCGGCAAAATCAACCTCAATCTGAAAGTCGATATCGTCGGCATGCGGGTTATTTTTCCAGTGGTCTGAAGCCGGTGGCATCATTCCGTTCAGAATATTGTAATGCGCAGCCTGATTGACATGCCAAAGCGGATATTCCGCCCGTGCAAAAGCAAGTGCATGAAGCGAGTCGGGTGCATTGAGCCCGTGTTTTTCAAATACTTCCACAAAGGTGAGGTCCATATACACATCGTCGTAAAGACCGGGAGAATTCTCATAATACCACAACATGCGGGTTTCGTCCCACGGAATGGGAACGTGGTCGCCAATCATGGTTCCGTTCCACTGGAATTCGGTAGGCCCGCCGTAAGTGCAGTCAATTACCTGTCCGGCCCAGCCACCCTTGATTTAGTCCTGTAAAACTGTTTTGGATATTTTTACTGTTTCACCATCGGCAAA
>CAZKIR010000573.1:0-2628 GCA_964552835.1 uncultured Bacteroidales bacterium | reverse complement strand
CATTACAAACGGGCACGTGGGGTCCATGCTGAACGTCCTTGGGGCTGGGCCTACCCGCGAAGCCCAGAAATTAGCGGTCGAAAATACCCGTTTAGGCATTCCCTTGATTTTTGGCCATGATGTAATCCACGGTTACAAGACTACCTTCCCGGTCCCCTTGGCCGAAGCGGCAAGCTGGGATCTTCAAGCCATTGAAAAAAGTGCGCGGGTTGCTGCCATTGAGGCTTCTGCTGCAGGCGTGCACTGGACTTTTGCCCCCATGGTCGATATCTGCCGCGACCCTCGTTGGGGCCGTATCATGGAAGGGGCCGGTGAAGACCCATACTTGAGCAGCTTAATCGCGGCTGCCCGTGTCAGGGGTTTTCAGGGCTCCGATTTAAGTGCTCCCAATACGTTGGTGGCCTGTGCAAAACATTTTGCCGGTTATGGTGCCCCGGAAGGCGGCCGCGATTACAACGCGGTAGAAATTTCCCGGTACACGCTTCATAATATTTACTTGCCCCCGTTTAAAGCCTGCCTCGACCAAGGCATCGGCACGTTCATGAACGGTTTTAATACCCTTAACGGGGTACCCGTGACGGGAAACCAATATCTCGTGAGGAATGTATTAAAAGAAGGATGGGGCTTCGATGGTTTCGTGGTATCTGATTGGAATTCCATTGGTGAGTTGCAGGCCCATGGTACGGCCGCTAACAAGAAAGAAGCCGCTAAAATTGCCATGCTCGGGGGCACCGACATGGACATGGAAACCCGGGGGTTTTTTGACCATTTACAAAAACTGGTGGAAAATGGCGAAGTCCCGGAAAAATACATTGATGACGCGGCCAGGCGGGTATTGCGGGTGAAATTTGCCCTGGGCCTGTTTGACGATCCTTACCGCTATTGTTCCAATGAGCGGGAGAAAAAGCTCCTGGGACACCCTGATCATCGCGAGGCAGCTCTTGAAATGGCCCTTAAATCTATTGTCCTGCTCAAGAATGACAACAATTCCCTTCCCTTGACAAAGGGGAAAAACAGGATCGCGTTGGTGGGCCCCGTGGCGGCAGATAAAGATATACCCTTGGGCAACTGGCGTTCACAAGGGGGTGTAAACACGGCGGTTTCCCTCCTGGAAAGCATGAAAGCTTTGAATGACAAACCCGTGCAATACGCGGAAGGCTGCAAGTTAACCGAGCAAGCCACCTTCGGGTTCAAGAAAAAAGTTATCGTGAACGAAATTGATAAATCAGGGTTTTCCAAGGCCATTGCTATCTCGTGCGAGGCCGACATTATCGTCGCCGCCGTGGGCGAGCACGCCTTCATGGCCGGAGAAGCACGTTCAAGGACTAAAATTGATTTGCCCGGCGTGCAACTAGATTTATTAAAAGCCCTGCACGCCACTGGCAAGCCCTTGATCGTGGTCTTGTTCAACGGGCGGCCATTAGCCATACCCTGGGTGGCCGAACACGCCGATGCCATCGTGGAAGCCTGGCAACTTGGCGTGGAATCAGGAAATGCCATTGCCAAGGTATTGTATGGCGATGTGAACCCATCAGGCCGTTTACCCGTTACCTTCCCCCGGTCTGTCGGGCAAATTCCCTTGTATTATAACCACTTGATGACAGGTAGGCCAAAGCTTGACAAGGAAAACATTTTCGTTAGCCGGTATATTGACGAAAGCAACAAAGCCCTCTATCCTTTCGGGTATGGCTTGAGTTACTCGGATTTCGTGTACAGCGATTTCGCGATAAGCAATGAAAAAATGACTTTGGATGATTCACTGGAAGTGCGCGTGATGGTGAAAAACAAGGGCAAAGTGAAGGGGGTAGAAACCGTGCAATGTTATATCCGTGACCTGGTGGCTGCCTATTCCAGGCCCGTGCTCGAGCTAAAAGCATTTCAACAAGTATCCCTCGCACCGGGCCAGTCAAAAACCCTCACCTTCTGGCTATCAAAAGAGGAGCTTTCTTATTACAACAGGCATGGTGAAAAAGTTATTGAACCCGGCCAGTTTGAAGTGTTCGTCGGGAAAAATTCCCGTGACCTGGAAAAGAGAGCCTTTGAATTGATAAGGAAATAAAACAACTAACAAAAAACCATACCCTATGAAAACGTTTCAGTACATTATCTATTTTTTATTGCTTGGTGCGCTGGTGGCAGCAGGAGCCTATTTTTTGAGAAGTAGGCCCGAAGCAAACAGCCCGGGCCATCCGGCCCCTTCCATCACGATAAGTGAAGAACACCCTTCTTTCTGGCAATACAAGGGCAAAACTTTGCTTTTATTGGGCGGAACGGATGAAGATAACCTTTTCCAGATGGAAAACGTGGAAGAGCATCTGGATTTATTGGCCAGCGTGGGCGGTAATTACGTGCGCAATACCCTATCAAGCCGGGATAGTGGCAACTTGTGGCCATTCAAAAAGTTGGAAAGCGGGAATTATGATCTGGATTACTGGAACGATGAATACTGGAAACGGTTGGAGTTTTTTCTTGACGAGTGCGATAAACGGGATATCATCGTTCAAGTAGAAATGTGGGCAACTTTTGATTTTTACCGTGATAACTGGGCCGTGAACCCTTACAATCCCAAGAACAACGTGAACTATTCCCCCGGGCGGAGCAAGTTGCCCCTGGAAGTGCCAACCCATC
>CAZKIR010000572.1:0-2662 GCA_964552835.1 uncultured Bacteroidales bacterium | reverse complement strand
TCCAACTTCTGAAAACCAAAATACAACATATAAACTACGTTAAACTATATTTCAATTACATATAAACAAATTGCAAGTTATCATTAAATTCGTGGTAAAACCATTTTTTAAAACAGGCCTCAAAAATAATAGATAATGGTTAAGGAAGCAAAGAATTCTTAAGTTTCTGTTTTTAGGCAAATTTTTTATAATTCACCACTGCATCGGTCATGATAACGCCCGTGCCCTCGATATCTTTCTCGGTATATCCCAGGCTGTTTAAGAACCTAACGCGGCCCTCGTGCACGAGGCCAAGGACTGTATCATTGCCCAAGTGGTTCCCATAATTGATGTCGGTAACCCTGATAACCAGTTCGGTTTGGAAGTGAAATTTTTTTGGCAAGTGTATTTTTACTATTTTTAATCATCAGCTATCGCGAGGGTGGCAAAACTAATTTTTGCCCCCTGGCTTTGTATTAATTTATTCGCGCAAGCTTCCAGGGTGGCCCCTGTCGTGATAACATCATCAACAAGCACCACGTGTTTGCCTTTCATTGAAAGGTTGGCCTTTACTTCAAAAATATGCTCAACGTTTTCCCATCTTTCCAGGCGCGATTTAGTTGTTTGAGAAGGGTTCTCGATCATTCTTTTAACCAGGTTGGTGTTCACGGGAATGCCCGTTGCTTTTTCCATGCCCCTCGCGATTATCTCGCTTTGGTTAAACCCCCTGGTTTTTTGTTTTTTCCAGTGCAAGGGGACTGGTACCAGGAAATCTATATCTATCGTCCAGTCGGCTTCGGCTAATTGTTGCCCGAAATACCTGCCCAATTGGATGCCAATATCTTTTTTTCCCTTGTACTTGAACTGGTGCATTAGGGTTTGTGCCATCGAGCCTTTCCTGAAGTATAAGAAAGACGTGGCTTTTTCAAAAGGTACACGGCCCCAGAGCAATTGGGCTGTGTCATTGTTCATTTCTTTTTCAAAACGCGTGCGCGGCAACTTGTATAAGCATATTGAACAAATGGCCGTTTCCTGCCTTACCAGGCTTTCTCCACAATTCGAACAATAGGCTGGATATGCCAGGTGTATTAAGCTATCGGTTATATTTTGCAAGCTTTTGAACAAAGTTAAAAGATGTGAAAAAATATTTTTATTATGAGCATATGCTTATTATATTTGTGGCATAATATTCTTTTTGATAAATGAACCTGGTCTAAAAAACTTTTTATTACCAAATTCCGCGTTGTATTATCTATGAATATGTCATGTTAAAAATAAGTAAAAATATTTAAATTTATAAAAAAATGAGAAAAATTGCCATTCCAGTAAGAGATGATAAATTGAGCGTGCATTTCGGGCATTGTGATCAATTTTATTTATACTCGGTTGAAAATAATAAAGTTGTAAACCTGGTGAAAAAGGATCCCCCGCCTCATGAGCCGGGTGTTTTACCGGCTTGGTTAGCTGAAGAAGGGGCAACTGATATTATTGCGGGGGGCATGGGCCAAAGGGCCATTTCCCTTTTCAACGCGAAAGAAGTAAATGTATTCGTTGGGGCTCCCGAGGAAAACCCCGATAAAATATTGGATGAATTTTTATCGGGCAATTTACAAACCCAGGCCAACATGTGTTCTCACTAAATAAACAAGGGGGGTTTAATTTTTCATGAGGTACGAGTGTGTTTTTTGCCAGGTAAAGGCATTTGAAAAATTGTTGGCCCGATCAGGGGTGGCAGAAGAAAAGAAGAACGGGATCGTCAAGGAATTTTTGTCTTACCTGGGCGGGATAAGCCCTTCGAAAACCGCACCTGAAGTTGCCGGGGACATCCATTCCATGATCCGGAAAAGCTTGCAAAATCCCGATCCTTACCGGGAAGTAAAAAAGCAAGGAAATGATGAAATGCTTGCCTTGTTGCCCAAACTAAGGAAAAAGGTGCAAGTTTCCGCGAACCCCCTTGAAACTGCCGTGCGTTATAGCTTGGCCGGGAACGTGATTGATTATGGGCCGGATCATGGTTTCGATCGCGTGGAAACCTTTGACCGGGTGCAAGAAGCCAAACTTGCCATTGACCATTTTACTGTTTTGGAAAAAATGGTCAGGAACGCTGGCATGATCCTTTACCTGGGCGATAACGCGGGGGAAATCGTGGCTGACAAGTTGTTTTTGGAAACCCTTGGCCACCCCAATGTTTACTACGCGGTGCGTGGCGGGCCGGTTATTAACGATGTTACCCTGGAAGATGCCCGATACGTGAAAATGGAAGAACTTGCCCGCGTGGTTTCAAATGGTTTTAACGCACCTTCGACCATCTTGCACGAGAGCAGCCCTGAGTTTACCCGCTTGTTCGATCAGGCCGATGTTATCCTGTCCAAGGGTATGGGCAATTTTGAAGGCCTATTAAATTATAAACGTGAAGGCTTGTTTTTCCTTTTCATGGTCAAGTGCCCGGTGATTGGCGGGTTAATAGGTGTGGAAACCGGGGAGTTCGTGATCATGGAGAATAAGTGAACAGGGCAGACAAGGTAACAACGGTAAAATAGCACAGGCATTTTATACCTTGTCAAACTTGTTACATTTTTAGCCCCCATGTTTGTAATTTGCAAAGCCCCGAACAGTTTTTTTTTTATATTAGCTTTCTTCAGCTTGACAACTTGTTTGGTCCTGGCTTGTCGGGGTTGGTTAA
>CAZKIR010000571.1:0-2672 GCA_964552835.1 uncultured Bacteroidales bacterium | reverse complement strand
TGATCCATAGCGATTATTTTGCCTTGAATTCTGGAAAATTATCTCGATGGGACGGGATTTTTCGTTCCCAAAGCAAGAGCATCCAGTGGGATTGGCGATTGCTTGCATCCCTGGTATACCAGGAATCCAGTTTTCAACCTGCTGCTAGGTCATGGGCCGGGGCTTTTGGCCTTATGCAGTTAATGCCGGGCACGGCCAAACGATATGGTGTGGTACCTGGTTCCCCGCCAGAGCAAAACGTGGAGGCCGGGGTAGCCTTTTTGAAATGGCTCAAGAAAATATTTGATCAAAAAAACCTGGACGAAGAGGAAAAGATTAAATTTATCCTTGCCGCATACAATGCCGGCCTTGGCCATGTTTATGATGCCATGCGGCTGGCTGAAAAAAACGGTAAAAATCCCGGTAAATGGGACCAAAACGTGGATTATTACGTGTTGAACAAGTCGAACCCCAAGTATTATAAGGATCCAGTAGTGAAACACGGGTATTGCCGGGGCGAAGAAACTTATAATTATGTTCAGGAAATTCTTGATCGTTACCAGCATTACAAGAATATATTGGCCGAATAAGGGTTATGGACACATATCAGGTACTTAGCACGTCAGCGAATTCTCTCAAGATCATGGCCGTTGCCCCCCAAACAGGGGGGCTTTTAGGCACCTGGAAGCAAGGGGCTTCAAGAGAGGTTCCCTTTCTTTTAAAAACAAATTGTTGAACGGAGCTGTTTCTGAGCAAATGGGTTAACTGGACTTCAATGACTTCTTGTACTTCTTCTGGATCAGCCACGAAATTTGGCGAGTAATCGATTGCCCCAACCCAGGGTTCAACAGTAAACCCGCTTATTGGAATGTCGAGAGTGGTTAATTTGCCCAAGACTTCAACATCCCGTGAAGGAATGCCAATTTCTTCCATGGTTTCGCGCAAAGCTGTTTCTTGCAGGTTCTTGTCGCCCTTTTCTATTTTACCGCCCGGAAGGCTAACCTGCCCACCGTGTGGGCCGGGATGGTCTGCCCTTAGGATTAATGGAATATTTAACGCGTTGTCGCGGGGGTATAGCAAAACCAGCACCCCTGCTTTTGTCCTCGTGGACATGGAAGGGTTTAACCCGCGCGGGGAAGGGGTCATTTTATCATGGGACCTTTTCCCGGGCAGTTTTCCTGATAATTTATTTCTCAAGTGGTTAATATACATGAAATATGGGATATCAAGTAAAAAAAATGATTTTTAAGAAAAAAAATACCATTTTATAATGATATAATAATGAGAATATTGTATTTTTGTCGTGGTGCGTATTTTTATAATAGCTATCAAATTTAATATATTTCTATTTCGTAGATAGGAATAAATCATTTATATTTGCACACCTGAAATAATAATAAACTTAATTTATTGATAATAAAACATTTTTAAAGATGACTAAAGCAGATATCGTAAACGAAATTTCCAAGGGTACTGGAATCGAAAAAGTAACCGTACAAAAAACAGTTGAAGCTTTTATGCAAACTGTAAGAACCTCCCTCGAGAACAACAAGAATGTATATCTTAGAGGGTTTGGCAGTTTTATCGTGAAAAAAAGAGCACAAAAAACTGCCCGTAATATTTCTAAAAACACCACGATTATTATTCCGGAACACAACATCCCGGCATTCAAGCCATCTAAGTCTTTCGTGAACAAGGTGAAAAATAACGCGAACTAATAACCGGGATTTAAAAATTTTATTCTATGCCTAGCGGAAAGAAAAGAAAAAGACATAAGATGGCTACCCACAAACGGAGAAAGCGTTTGCGGAAAAACCGCCATAAAAAGAAGAAATAGGCTTCTATTTAACATGATTATCTTATAATGATAGATAAGCCTGTTGCTTGATGGCAATAGGTTTATCTATGTTGTATCTTGCTGTTCATTAATTTAACGTGGTGGAGTCGTGAGCAACGAACTAGTTATTAATTGTACCTCCTCTGAAATACTTATTGCCTTACTTGAAGATAAACGACTGGTTGAACTTAACAAAGAAACTAGGGATGTAAAGTATGCTGTTGGAGATATTTATATGGGTAAGGTTAAAAAAGTTATGCCTGGCCTTAATGCTGCTTTTGTTGATATAGGGTCTGAACGTGATGCTTTCTTGCACTACCATGATCTTGGCCCCCAGTTCCGTTCCCTCCATAAATACGTGAACCTCGCGAATACGCGAAAAGGAAAAACCACCTCGTTGAGCAAATTTAAGCTCGAACCCGATATTGACAAAAACGGAACCATTAAGAATGTTTTGTCTGGTGGGCAAAATATAGTGGTCCAGATTGTTAAGGAACCGATTTCTACCAAGGGGCCACGGCTTAGTTCTGAAATTTCATTGGCTGGCAGGCACCTGGTGTTAATGCCCTTCTCGAACAAGATTTCGGTAAGCCAAAAAATTGAATCGAATGATGAACGGCACAGGCTCAAGCGCTTGATCGAAAGCATCCGGCCTAAGAATTACGGGGTTATCGTTCGCACGGCCGCTGAAAATAAAATGGTAGCCGTACTGGATACCGAATTGCGTGGGCTGGAAAAAAAATGGGAACGGGCGTTTGTTAACCTTAAGCCCAAGAGCAGGCCTGCTATCTTGATAGGTGAATTAAACCGGACTTCGGCTATTCTACGTGATTTGCTAAACGGTTCTTTTAATCAT
>CAZKIR010000570.1:0-2686 GCA_964552835.1 uncultured Bacteroidales bacterium | reverse complement strand
ATACCAGAAAAAAGGCCAGGGCAATGCCTATAGCGCCCCCGAACAAGATGGTTTTTAAGAGGCCAATAGCAATCAAAGGGCCCGCGTGTTGAAACTCGCCCACTAACAAGGCTTCAAAAACCAATACCGCGAGCAGCGCACCCACTGGATCTATCACGATCCCTTCCCATTTCAGGACTTTGCCCACGTTGCCCCTTGGACGGATATGGGCAAGCAAGGGGCCGATTACCGTGGGGCCGGTCACCACGAGGATTGCGCCTAACAGGATGGAAATGCTGAGGTTCAGGTCTAGCAGGTAATATGCTGACAATGTGCCGATAGCCCAAGTAATAAGGACACCGATGGAAATTAAATTGAACACTACTTTTCCGATGGATTTCAGTTCGCTAAGCCGTAAGGTAAGCCCCCCCTCGAAGAGGATTACCGCCACCGAGATCGATACCACTGGCAGCAACAATTCGCCCAGTAACTCGTCGGGATGTAAAAATCCGGTAACGGGCCCGGCCAGGAACCCGAAAATCAATAAAAACAAGATAGAGGGCATTTTCAACCGCCAGGCAAGCCACTGGGCACCAATTCCCAGTATCACGATGCTGGCCAATCCAATCATAACGTGTTCTGACATGCTGCTTTTTTTTAACTTTTTTGAACAGGTTAAAGATAGAAATGTTTAATTGATTTTTTCGTACTCGTGTTAAATTTTTGAAACGGGCACTACACGTTCTATTTTAACGCGTGGCACCTTTTTTCAGTCGTTATAGCCGTATTGTTTGTTTTAATAAATGGCTTCATTTTTCCTTTTCTTTTCAGTTTTTTCTTATTTTCGCTACATCATTGCTACTAAAACCTGACTAATCATGAAAAACACCATCATGAGGCACACATGTAAAAATATCCTGTTTATAACCGGGGCAGCCGCGCTCAGTGCCTGCTCCCAACACCAGCAACAAGATGAACGGCCAAATATCCTGCTTATCCTGGCCGACGACATGGGCTATTCGGATTTGGGCTGCTATGGTTCGGGTATTGAAACACCCAACTTGGACAGCCTGGCATACAGCGGACTGCGTTTTACCCAGTTTTATAACGCGGCCAGGAGTTGCCCCACCCGGGCTTCCTTGCTCACGGGCTTGTACCCACACCAGGTGGGCATGGGCAAGATGGTTTCTTATAATCCAACAGAACAAGCGCCTGGCCCGTACCAGGGATACCTGAACGAGAACTGCGTGACCATTGCCGAGGTATTGAAAAAGGCCGGGTACAACACCTTGATGTCGGGCAAGTGGCACGTGGGCGAGAGCAAGCCCTTTTGGCCACTGGACAGGGGGTTTGAATGCTACTTTGGCCTGATTAGCGGTGCTTCGAATTATTTTGATATCACGAAAACAAAACGGGAAGGGATCAAGCGGCGGATGGCCCTGGATCATCAACCCTACTATCCGCCAGATAGTTTTTACATGACCGATGCCATAACCGATCATGCCGTGAAATTCCTGGAACAATATGCCGATTCCACCAGGCCTTTTTTCATGTACCTGGCCTATACAGCCCCCCATTGGCCCCTGCATGCCTGGCCGGAGGATATTGCCAAGTACCAGGGCCGTTTTATGAAAGGCTGGGATGCATTGCGAAAAGAACGCCACGAACGCATGAAAAACCTGGGAATTTTAACCCCGGGGCACCGTCTCTCGCCCCGTGACGAGGGTATACCCGAATGGGAAAGCCTGAGTCAAGAAAAGAAAAAAGAGATGGACTTGAAAATGGCCATCTACGCGGCCCAGATAGACCGTATGGATCATGGTATTGGGAAGGTTTTGAAAAGCTTACAAGAATCCGGTAAAGCAAAAAATACCCTCGTGTTGTTCTTGTCGGATAACGGGGCATGTGCTGAAACCGGCGTGTTTGGCAAGGATTGGCGAAAAAATGGCCTGCCCCCGGGCGGGGAAGATTCTTACATGAGCTATGGCCGTGCCTGGGCCAACGCCTCTAATACCCCGTACCGGTATTACAAGCAATGGTGCCACGAGGGCGGAATACGGACCCCATTTATCTTGCATTGGCCGGGCAAGATAGACAAGTCAGGCGGGTTCGCGCGTACCCCTGCCCATATCAATGATATAATGGCCACTTGCGCGGCATTGGGAGAAGCAGGATACCCTGATAATATTAATAATAAGTTTATTATCGAACTTGAAGGCCATGTTTTGCCCTCCTTGCTACAGGATGGGAGTGCTTTCGTGGAGCATGAAATACTGGCCTGGGAACATTTCGGGAACCGTGCGGTTAGGGCCGGTAGCTGGAAACTCGTGGCCGAGGACGGAAAGGATTGGGAATTGTATAATATCCTTAAAGACCCGGTAGAATTGAACAACCTGGTAGAAAAATATCCCGCGAAGGCCGATAGCCTGAAAAAGATATACGGGGAATGGGCAGCGAAAGTAGGGATATGATGTTTTTATTTTTTGTTTGCCAGGCACTGGTTTATTAGTTTTCTTGTTGAACTAAACCTCCCTTTCGGGAGGTAGCCTTGAGTAGTTCCAATTAAAATTGTATACTTCTTATATTATTAACAAAAAAAAATAATATGAGTAAAATTACAATTTATTCGCGAGCTTGCCAAGAAGTAGCGGGTTTTGAAAAAATGGGAGAAGAATTCACCCGCAAGTTGGTAATCAACAACAGGGCA
>CAZKIR010000569.1:0-2688 GCA_964552835.1 uncultured Bacteroidales bacterium | reverse complement strand
GTTCCCACGCCAGTGATGATCCGGCATTTGGCCAGCAAGCAAATTGGCAAGGGCATGAGCTTTTACATGGTGGGAGGGGAACTGGCCCGCACCCTTGGCCCGGTGGTCATCCTCGCTGCCGTGTCTTTATGGGGGCTTGGTGGGAGCTTTCGTTTAATCCCCCTGGGGCTTATCGCCTCGGGCATCTTGTTTTTCCGGCTCAAGGACGTGAACATCCGAGAAGATTTCGTACACGAGGAAAAACCCGTGGGTTACAGGGGCACGCTCAAAAAATACCTCCCCGTTTTTGTTACCATCGCGGGCATTACCATGTTCCGGGGCGGTATGAAATCAGCCCTTACCTTGTATTTGCCTACCTACCTTGAACAATCCGGCAGGAGCTTGTGGTTTGCAGGCATTTCCTTGTCGGTGTTGCAACTCTCGGGCGTGGGGGGCACTATGCTGGCCGGTACGTTATCAGATAAAATCGGCCGGAAAAAAATGTTGCTTATTACCTCCATTGCCACCCCGGCGCTCACATGGATATTCTTGCACGTGCAAGGCTGGTGGACCATGCCCCTGCTCATGTTTACCGGAATTTTCCTGTTTGCCCCCGGCCCGGTGATGCTGGCCGCCGTGCATGACATTAAATCCAACCACATGCCATTTTTAAACGGGGTATACATGACCACTACCTTCCTGCTCAATTCCATCATGATCATGGGAGTGGGCTATTTTTCCGATCTCCTGGGCATGGAACTTACCTACAAGCTGGCCGTGGGGTGGTCGCTCCTGGCCGTGCCCTTCGTGTTCATGTTTAAGGAACAATGGGAAAAATAAATAGTTCCGAACCTAGTATTAACTTGACCAAATGAAAATTTGCTAATTGATTTGACTTACCCGCTATCTCAACTTCCTCGCCAGCACGCAAGATTTTTTATATACATTCACTTCCCCGTCGGGATGAAACGTGCGGATATAAAGGGTATAGATGCCCATGGGGGCGACTTGGCCATTTTCATCGGTGCCGTCCCAATCAATGCTGCCTTGCATGGCCAGGGTAGCATTATCCAGCAAACGCTTCACCAACCGCCCACGGCTGTCAAAAACCATGGCCGTGCAGGAATAACCAGGCTTGTCCATCTGGTAGTCAAGATAAAAAATATCATGTTGCCCATCCCCGTCGGGTGAAAACATCTCTTTCACCACGGAGAAATTCCCGGCGCCTTCGCTTTCCTCTCTGAATTGGGAATTCTGGTAACCAGGAGTAGCAAACCCGGCCATCCGGGCCGCCGATTGCCAGTTGACTGGATCGTTTGAAAGGCCACCGGGCATAGCACGTTCTAAGGAAACCCCTTCAATGCTTGTCAACACGGGCGAATGCAAGGCAGCAAAATAGCTTACCTCATCAATCACCTGGTAATCCCGGTCAAGCAAGGCAATTTTACCCTCGTCGTCGGGCAAGGAAAAAAGTTCCTTCGCGGAAAGCAAAGCCTCATCATTGGCTTGGTAGTGCATGGCCAGTTGATCAGGCCGGGCACATATCACGGCATATGAACCCGGGTAAAACAGGCGCCCCTGTTCTGAAACCGGGATAATAGACTGGATTTCCGCACTATTTAGTCCCTTTTTGGCAAGGTACAAGGTATTCAAGTTCACCACCTTGTTGGAGCGGTTGTACAACTCGATAAATTCCGTGCCCGGGTGCAAACTATTAAATAATATCTCGTTGATAACGATATCCAAACCTTTGGCCGTATCGGGCAAGGCAAAAGAGACTAGCCCCATCTCCCCGGAGGCGTTGCCCGCGCAATCCTTGAACAATCCCTTTGTTTCTAGCGTGTAATGTACCCCTTTTACAAAATTTTGTCCAAAATAAAGCCAAGCCATTTTACCTGCCGGGCGGGCGATAAAAACCGAATCAGGGTAAAACGTACCAGGGCTGATCATAAAATGACTATTCCCTATCCCATAACCTTCGATAAGCTCAGTAAAATAAACTTCCAGAACATTCCTTCCCGGAACGTTCACGTGACTAATCCCGGGAGGAAGCCCGTCCTGGTTATCGGCCAAAATGGAATTCAGTTCTCCCGGGGTACCGCCCCGGCTATCGCGCGAAGCACGCCAATTGCTTTCCCTCCCGCAAAAATTTTCCGGATCTATTTGTTCAAGTGCCCAGCCGCCTTCTTGTTTAAAAGTTTCTTTTATAAAAAACGGGGCATAGTCCATGAAACAGATAATTTCCCCTTTCCTGGAATACAGGTACAGGCTAGTGCCACCATTAGGCAGAGAAGGCATCCTCTTTAAGTCAATAAAATTCACCCTGTCCCAGGACAAGGCCGTGTCGGCTGATTTAATTATAACGGCAATTTCGCCTGCTTCCAAGCTATCCTGATTAATAATTTCCACCTGGCTTTCCCCTACTTGTAGTTTCCAACCATCCAACGAAATATCCCTTGCTGATCGGTTCACTATTTCAAGATATTCAACTTCAGGTAAACCAACACTTGGCGTGGGGTCATACATTATTTCGTTAAAGACAATATCCCAGGATTTGGGAACATAATAAAAAAAAGAAACCAGGGTTTCTTCCATTTCCTTTCCACAATAGTCTGTAACGTAACGAACTTGCAATTGATGGGTTTGATCCATGCCAAACGACTTGATGAAAGATAGTCGAGCCGTAGCCCCGTCGGGCAAATCAAATCT
>CAZKIR010000568.1:0-2697 GCA_964552835.1 uncultured Bacteroidales bacterium | reverse complement strand
ATTATGTAGAGTTTACTTTCACCGGAACTTCTGTGGAGATTATTGGCCGCAAAGCGAGTTGGGGACAGAGCTCTGCAATTGTTACGATAGACGGGGTAAATCATACCGTCAGTTTCTATAATTCTTCTCAGATATACCAACAGTCTATTTTTTATATTGATGGGCTTTCTAACTCTCAACACACGGTCAGGTTGTCGAATAACAGTGGATGGGACTACTTGATGTTGGATTGTATTGAAGTTAATGGCGGCTTGAAATCAGCCCCGGCCATAACATCTATCAGGAATCAAGAGGTAGGGCTGAGCGTATACCCGAACCCGGTCAGCGATGTATTGAACATCGAGTTGCCTTCCAACGGTCTGAACTATGTTCAGGTAATTTCCACCGATGGCAAGCTGGTAAAACAAGATCAGTTCCAGGGCGAAACCCACCGTATAAACATGGAAGGGCTAAGCCAGGGGCTTTACATTATCAAGGTGAAAACTGAAGACAATGTACAAGTTGACAGGGTGATGATCCGGTAAAAGTTTTATGACAGGATGAAAAAGGGATGGTTAAAAACCTGGGCCTTCCAGGAATATTTCCTGGAAGGTTCGACCTGATTTTATCGAATTTTACAAAAAAAATCATAACATGAACCAGGAAAATGAAAAAGGGCATCTTTTTAAGATGCCCTTTTTTACTTAAGGCTAATGCTGCCCATTCTGTTCTACTAATACCCGTAAGTATTTATTGCCATACATAGTTTAATGATCAAATCTTTTAATATCTTTTGAAACCTGCTCTTTTCTGACTTAATCTGATTGGTAAGTTTTGTTTTATAGCAGGTTACATTTCGCGACTAGCGGATAGTTAAATTCTGATATTATTTTTTTGTCTTTTAACATCCTTAAAGGCTTTTTTTAACCATTTATAACCAATACCCAGGAGGCGATATTTATTAAAATAATATGGGCAGGGATGCCGGAATTGATTTCTCATTTTAATAGTGCGATTAGAACTGCCTGTTGGATTGAAATAATTGGTAGAAAAAATAATCTATAAGTAAAATAATAACTAGCCAATAAAAAAAGAACCTGTACATATACTTAATTATAAGTGTGTTAAAAATATGAACTTTAATTAGTGTCTGTCCATAAAGTCCAATCTCTTCGTTTGATTAAAAACCCTAAATCCTCATGTACATTAGTACACTGCGGTTTATGATTTTTAATTCGCCTCGACCTCGAACTTTCTGGCCGAGACACTTACTTTATGTATGGACACTAATTAATACCAATTGGTTGTATAAGTCCGGAACTTAAGTTACCTAATCTCTCAAAAAAATACAAGATGAAATAAAATTCTGCTAAAATGAAATAATTTTCACCTACTAACGATTGTTTTTTACGTAAACTGAATAAAATAAATGTTTAACTTAAATTTATGTATTATGAAAAAAATGATAAAGATTACAATTACACTTTTAATGGTGTTAACGATTTCTTTTCCTTTTGCCTTGAACATGAACGCACAGCGCATTTATGTTGACGGTACTCATTTTAAGGTAGATGGAAGTCAAATCTGGATTAGTGGTTCTAATACACCTTGGGACAACTGGAATGACTTCGGTGGAAATTTCGATTATTCCTGGTGGAGTAATGAATTCCAAAGGCTTGCGAATAACGGGGTAAATGCTACAAGAGTTTGGATTTCTTGCAGGGGCGACGGTCACGTGGAAATCACTTCCGGAGGGTATGTGAATGGACCGACACAAGCCATGTGGGACGATTTGGACGACTTGTTTCAAATAGCCCAGAACAATCAGATCTATCTGATGGTGGCGCTTATCTCTTTTGATCATACCAAGGATGGCAACACGAACAGCGGGGCATGGAAAAATATGTACAACAGTGCCTCAAACAGGCAATCATACGTGGATAATTACGTGCTTCCTTTATTAAACAATTACAAAAATAATCCTTATTTCTTTGCTATTGACGTTGGTAATGAACTGGACTGGACTTGGGACAACCAGGGCATTGACATTAACAACACACAAGATTTAATTGC
Source organism: uncultured Bacteroidales bacterium (assembly GCA_964552835.1). Taxonomy (GTDB): domain Bacteria; phylum Bacteroidota; class Bacteroidia; order Bacteroidales; family CAYFUP01; genus CAZKIR01. The sequence continues at coordinate 645 of CAZKIR010000568.1, read as the reverse complement.
CAGGGTTGCCAATGCAGTGCATAATAACAGCGATGTGCTTGTTTGCCAGGGTATGGGAACGGGTGTGAAATACAACTCTGATAATCATAATGGGAATAAGGTTAGTGATGCAGCGTTAAGCGCTAAACAACCGGGTGCGTATCTTGACTTCTATAATATCCACTGGTATGCCTGGATGGATCCTTATTTCCCAACACCGTTCAGTAATTCTCCTTCATCTTATGGTATAGGAGATAAACCTTGTATTGTGGGAGAGTGTTCTGCAAATGGAAACAGCGGACAAAGTATTTTGCAGAATTTTCAAAATTCCTTCAGTTTAGGATGGCAGGGTATAATGCCATGGACATCAAATGGCGTAGATACCCATGGAGACCTTGATGATCATAAAACAGGCAATCATTGGATGCGCGATAATCATTACAGCTTGGTTTATCCTACGGAAATGGCAGAAACTTATACCTTATCTATAACCAACGGTTCAGGCGATGGAGATTACGAAGAAGGCACGGTAGTTGACATAACAGCCGATGCTGCCCCAAGTGGACAGCAGTTTGCAGAGTGGACAGGTGACATTAGTTACGTGGCCGATGCCAATAGTGCAAGTACTACAGTAACCATGCCCGCTTCAAACGTAAACATTACGGC
>CAZKIR010000567.1:0-2697 GCA_964552835.1 uncultured Bacteroidales bacterium | reverse complement strand
CACCTCTTCCCATTCCGAACAGAGAAGTTAAGCCCATTAGCGCCGATGGTACTGCGAAAGCGGGAGAGTAGGTCGTCGCCGACCTTTTTAAATTGCCTCAAATCATCCCGATTTGGGGCTTTTTTTTTACAAGGCCAGCTTATTTTTTGTTGTTTGTATACGATTTGTTCCTGGTTTAAACGTTTTTTATGAAACAAACATATTTTACTATTACCTGTTCCTTGGCTATTATCTAATTGCCCGTTGAATTCATTAATTTGTATTAATGAAAAAGAAAATCCTATATAGCTTATTTATTTTTTTGCTGCCTGTTTTTAACTTGTTTGCACAGGAAGAAAAGCCTGATCATGATCCTTATGTCATGAATTGGAAACTCGATGCTTTTCATTACCTTGATACGGTTTCTATCGATACCAACTGGAATAGTTTTTATATTCTTAACCCGGTTTACAAGAAAAGTGCTTCTAATGTTTTTCTTGGCCATATAGCCTCACCTGCCATGAGCCATGATTTCTTTAAACGTGGTACAGGTGATTATTTCTTTCTCGATCCCTTTAAAGATTACTTGAAAGAAAACCAGGATATAACGTATTATAATACACGGAGGCCTTTTACCGATCTAGAATATTCCACCTCTACAGGCGATAGGGAGAAACTCGAGCAAACCATACATGTTATCCATACCCAAAACGTGAACCCCGATTTAAATATTGGAATGGATTACGAGCTTTTCTCTGACCGTGGACAATACCCATATAAAAACGCGAAAACCGTGGCCACTACTTTTTTCTCAAATTATATCAACCCGGTATACCGTTATCATACCAATGTTACCTTTAATAATATCGGCCCTTACAAGGATAATGGCGGCCTATTCCTGGACGATGATCTGAATGATGAAGAATTGGAGGAAGATTTCTTAAAAGTGAACCTCGAGGAAGCGAAGGTTCAAATAAAAAACCAGGCGGCCTTCCTTAGCCAGGAGGTCAGGTTGGGAAAATCATTTGCCAATTGGGTGTTATATGATACGATTTTACCTGACAGCTTGATCCGTTCTCCCCTGAAATTATGTCACACGTTTGAATATGATCGGGCTTACCGTTTGTACAGTGATCAGCAAAACGCCAGCCAGGCCTTTTATGCTAATAATTTTATCGATACCTCTATAACAAATGACTCCACCTTTTACCGTTCGGTTAAAAACACCCTACAGCTTAAGCTTGACCCATCTGAATATCACGGCTTCCTGTTCAGGAGTTCGATTGCTGCCACCTTTGATTTCAAGAGATACGCTTTTAATAAGCCGGCCGACACGATCGTGACTGGCAACCCGAACGATACAATAGGGTTTAACGGTGACCAGCTTGTATGGTTAAACAAGGATACTAGCTATAATACAAAGGAAACATATTCTTACCCGGATCATTATCTTTCTGGTATCATTTTTGGTAAGTACAAGAATTCCGTTTCACTGGGATTAAGCGGGAAATTGTTCTTCGCGGGTTATCATAAAGGGGATTACGAGATGGACATGGACTTTACATGGAATAATAAATGGTTAGTACCGTTAAAATTTAACGCCCATGCTGCCTCAAGCCTAAAAAGGCCCGGGTTTTTCATGTCGAGGTATTCTTCCAATCATTATCAATGGGATTACCTCGGGCAATTTGATAAAATAGTAAGAACTGAAGCGGGTGTAAACCTGAAAAGCATGAATGAAAACCTTTCAGCCAGTTATCATTACGCGTTGATAAAAAATTACACGTATTTTTCAACAGATACCATGCCCGGGCAGTATTCAGGGCTATTGCACGTGAATACTGTTAGTTTGGACGCGCACAACAAATTATGGAAATTTCATTTTAAAAACCGGGTATTGCTACAAAAAAGCAGCAGCAACAAGGTATTGAGTTTGCCCTTGTTTGCCATACATAATACAACTTATTTTCAATCGGTGATCGTTGAAAATGCCCTAAAAGCGCAAATTGGTTTCGAGGTATTTTATCATACCCCTTTCCATTTACCGGCTTTTAACCCGTCATATGGTTATTTTTATCAACAACAAGTTAAAAAAACAGGAGATTACCCTTATGTAAACGCTTTCGTGAACGCGAAATGGAAGCGTACCCGGATTTTACTAAAACTCGGGCACGCCACGGATTTGTTACCGGATTTGAACCGGAATTACTTTTCTGCATTGCATTACCCGCGCAATCCACTGGTGTTTAAAATTGCCATCGGTTGGACTTTTTATAATTAATTTAAACTAAATCTAAATTAATTTGTTTCCCAAACTATATTTTTAAACAAGTAATATCTAAAAAGGATATTTTTATGATGAGAAGGAAAATGATCATGACAATTGGTCTCTTCGCGCTCTTGCTTAGTTCTTGCGAGGTGAGGAATACCATGAAGGAGGCCGGTAACGATTTTGCCAAGATTCAAGAAAAAGGTAAAATAGTTGCCGTCACTACTTATTCCTCCACGGATTATTTTATTTACCGGGGAGAGCCCATGGGGTACCAGTACGAGCTATTGCAATCACTGGCTGATTACCTGGGCATGAAATTAGAATTGGTGGTGAAAAAAGACCTGGAAGAGAGCCTGGATTATTTGGCCAGCGATAAATGCGATATCGTTGCCATGAACTTGACCATCACGGGCGAGCGGTTGAAAAAAGTGCGGTTTACCCGCACC
>CAZKIR010000566.1:0-2704 GCA_964552835.1 uncultured Bacteroidales bacterium | reverse complement strand
TCAACAACTTATCGGGTACACTTTTCACAAGATATCCTGGTTAAACGAAAAAAAACAAGAAATGCAAGGGCGATTTTCTTCAAAATTACATGCCAGGGCATAAAACATTGACGAAATTTATTGGCATGGTACAAACCATTTTTACCATGTAAAACGATCATTTTATCTTGATAACCGCGAAAGGAAAATGGAGATAGGACCAGGAACAGTAGATTTTGCCTATCCATTGTTTTATAGACAAGCCTTTCCTAAACCGTATCCGGAATGCTTATGCCTGGCCGGGACAGCAATACCAAAAGCCTTTTCTCCGAAGAAGATAAATTTATACCTTTAGTTTGAACACTGTGACCAGATTTTTGTTGAACAATAGAAAACCAATAAAACCAATAATCATGACAAGAAAAGAATATATCGAAAAAGCGAAAGAAAAATTGGATCAATTTGATACTAAAATTGACAAGATTGAACAACAAACACGCGAGGCCCGTGACAAGACGATTAAAGAAATGGACGATCAAATAAGGCAGCTTTCCAACAAACGGGCCGAGGCCAAGACCCAACTAAAAAACTTGCAACAAGTATCGGAAGAAAAGTACGAATCAGCCCGTGCTGATTTTGAAAAAACCCTGGAAGAAAACTTTTTTGATCGGATAAAATTTCAATATTACGAGATGGAAGCCCGCGTGAAGAATTTAATCATGTTAGCCGATGACCGATGGGACACTTTTTCAAACCAGGCAAAAGAACAAATAAACTCGATTAACGAACGGATTAACGAGTTGGAAAAAAAAGCCGTGGAGTATTCAGGGACCGCCCAGGAACGGGTACAAGAAGAAATTGGGCACTTGAAAAAACGCCAAAAAGAATTGCAGGAACGTTTAAACGAGCTTTCTGGTTCAGGGGAAGGTGCCTGGCAAGATTTAAAGAAAGGCTTTATAGAAGCCGGGGCAACCATTAATTCTGCCATGAAAAAAGCGTTTTCCCAATTAAGCTCTAAGCCTGAAGCTGAATCATCCCAAGCTTCCGGTCAAAATCAAGAATAACAAGAACAAAATAATTTATATTATTTGTAAGCAGTAAAAGAAAAAGCCCTCCGTCGAGGGCTTTTTCACTTTACAGATGTATGGAAAAGAGAGGGGTTACTTTTTGTCCTTGCTTAAATTATCCGGATGAATTTACTCGTTTTCATTCAATTCACCGGGATCAATAGGCAAGGAAGTTGTCTTTTGGCTTTCAACAACAACATCTTCAACTAAACCAAGAACTTCAGAAAATTCACCGTCCACCATGTTCACCACGACGACATCATAGGTCCAGGCTGCCAAAAAGGCTAAGCGGTAATTGCCATCATCGCACACCAGGGCACTGGTTACGGCATTCGGGAAACGGGTGGCTTCTTCCGCGGGTTCGGCTGCCTCACTTTCATCGTACGCGCCGTCTTCATACGCATATACCACCACGTTTAAACTATCTGCACCGCTCACGGGCCCGGCAATGTCACCAGCTTGGTTATTAACGATCAAGCGGATGGTGGGCTTCAGTAGGTAACGATCTTGGTTACCCGTTTTAACAACAGATTTACGGGCATCAAAATCGGCCGTGATACTGACCGCCCCGTTCACGGGAACATCAAATGATCCCGTGGCCTTGAAACCTGACTGGGAACCACTGGGCACGAACAAGGCTTCTTTTGTCCCATCAATAAACTCGATGTAACAACCAGGGCTCGTGGGAGGGCCTTGTCCCCTTTCAGGGGCCTGGAGCATGAAACGGATCTGGTTATACTGTCCAGCCCCTGTTTGGAATTGTCCCAAGAGGGCCGTGTCACCGCCCGTGAGCTCGAGCAAATTGTACTCTTCCAGGCCATCAAAATCCAAATCTTGCCATTCCGCGTTACTCATTTTATAACTAATGCCTGTTACCGTGATAAACACACCGGTAACTGTCGAGTCATCGATAGGGGCATCGGTCAACGATAAAACCAATTGCCCGGTACCATCCGTTCCGTCTTCTTTTTCACAGCTTGAAAAGAAGGGGATTATTGCCATAGACAGCAATACTGCGATTATTACTTTCATTTTTTTCATAACATTTTTTTTGTAATAAATTAATTTCCTTTTTTATACTTTCTGGTACCAAGACGAAATCATTTCCCCAAAGGTTGGAACGGGATGAGAAAAAAATTACAAATTGGCTGAATAGCCAATGGCGAAGGTAAACATGACAGCCCCGTTATAGGTTTTGTTAAAATATGATGGCAATTCTTCCGTGCCGGCGAAAATATTCATCAAACCAATATTCGATTTTAGGCCAGCATAAGCAATCAAGTTCCGGGAAAGATCCAGTTCCCATTTATAAGAAAGGCTCAGCCCGATATCAATATTTTTATACTCGTAATCAACATTTTGTGCCTTTTCATCGAGCTCGCGGGTCGCGTCCTGTAAATAAGCCAAGTAAGGCCCGGTGGAGAAAAAATGCTTGTTTTGTTTCATCCAGACAGGTGAAGGCAAGGCCATGTTGGCCTTGAGATCAAATTTTGAATAACTCAAGGTAATGGCGTTGGCCGTGTATTTACCATGTATATATTCCCGGTACATTTGACCGGAGGTGTAAGTAAACAAGCCCTCGAGCTCGTAATTCAGGAAACGGGGAAAAGCCGTGCCGATAATAAAGCCGTATCCCGTGCTGGGCTGCATGTTCACGG
>CAZKIR010000565.1:0-2704 GCA_964552835.1 uncultured Bacteroidales bacterium | reverse complement strand
GCTATTTATCAAAGTATTATAAATAATGTGCTTTTCTAAGGTCAGTTGTTCTGAGTATTGTACCCCAATCCGGCCAGCCATCGGCTAGGCGTATCGTATCGCTTGCCCGGTAGCGGTTTTGTTAAAATCGAACTGTTTAATTTCAGACCTCAACTTTTTTATCTAAAAGATGAGAACAATCGCAAAAAAAAATTTTCTATTTTTATGCTAAAAAATGACTTTACAACATTTATTAGGAGTAGACAAACGCGATCCTTTATATACGATATTCCGTGACACGGAAAAGCAAGAGATCCATATTTATTATGGAGGTATTTTGTATGAGGTAATATCTGACAATAAAGATAATGGAGAATATAAGCTTATGCTGGCACGTTTATATAACGCGGGAGTAAACGTAAGCCGGTTAATTGAAAAATTTGGATATTCCCGGCCAACGATACAGCGATGGGGAAAAGCGCTTAAAAGTGGGGATGCTGAAAAACTTTACCATGCATTGTCTGGTCAGGGAGCACGAAAAAAATTAACTCCCGAGATAATATCATTTGTCATTCATGATTTCGAGCATATATATCCAACCAATAAATATTCTTATAGCCAACAAATACGGAAGAACATAAAGAAAGTGTACAATGTTGAGATAAGTGCAGAAAGTCTCCGGCCAATATTTTCTGAATTGAAATCAACATATCAAGGCAAGGGAATATTAACCGAAGCAGAAAAAAAAAGGATTTACAAGGCCCAACTGTAACAGGATTTATATCCGACCAACCATTACAAAATAAATATAACCAGTGCACGTGCGGGCAAGTTCCGGACAAGAAAATTTGCGATAAAAATTTTCAAGTCTCTGATAATGAGTCTTCTGTTTTAGATAATCGCAGCAATTCGTTACAATCAAATTACAGCTTATCATTTTATCATCACCTGGGGATACTGATATTTGCACCCTATTTCAAAAAACTTTCTCAACAGGGGCTTGGATATTTAAGGCAATGGCTGGCATCTGTTTTATTGGGTGCCCAAAATATCGAACAGACAAAAACATTACACCACGGTTCAATGCAGGCCATATTCGGGCGGGTAATTAAAACCCCTTATAACCAACGCGTGGCAATAAAGGCACTGGTAGAACAAAACAATAAAGATGATATATTGCGTTTCAATGCCGGCTTGGTAAATGCAAAGTCGGAAAATGATTTTTATTATGACCCACATACAAAGCATTATACAGGCCAATTAAAAACCTTGGCCACATGGTGCCCGAGTGTGAGATTGGCCGACAAAGGGATTAACGGAACCTTGGTTTGGGGATGTACTCCCCAAACCTTTATCCCCCGAAGGTTTATCGTTGGGTGACAACATCGCCCCAATTACACCTCTCTTTCCAACCTCTCCAAAATTTCGTAAACCACCGGGCATATCGCGGCATTTTTCAAGCATAGCTTGATGAGCTGGTGCATTTTCGCGCGATCGGTGTGGGGGTATTCCCGGCAGGCCTTGGGGCGTTTATCGTATACCATGCAGTAATTATCGCCCCCCAGGAACGGGCAGGGTTGCTCGCGGAACACGTGGTCGCCTTCTTCGTCTATCTTCAGGTATCGGGCCACGCACTCCGAGGGTTTTAATTTCAGGTGGCGGGCCAGGCGTTCAATGTCTTTATCGGTTATGATCGGGGAGAGGGATTTACAGCAATTGGCACAATCCAGGCAGTTGACTTCCTGGAACACCTCGTGGTGGAACTCGTGAAACAGCCCGTCCAGTTCCCGTTTGTCCTTGGCCTTTAATTTTTTCAAAGACTTTTCAAACCGGGACAGCGCGCGTTTGGCTTTTTCTTTTAGCTTGTCAGGTTTGTCCAGGGGGAATGGGCTCATTTTGTATCAACAATTGTTTATCGCGTTTCGGGCGCAGTTGCGAGAGGAACAAGCCCGTTATCACGATAAAGATTCCAATAATTTTTAGCCAGGTAAAATCTTCGCCCAGGATAAAGTACGAGAAAATGGCCGTGAGCACGGGGATCACGTTCGCGAACACGTTGGTTCGGGTAATGCCCAGGTTCTTAATGGCATAAGTGAAAAATATAAAAGCAAAGGAGGAAGCGAACACGGCTAGTTTTAACAGGGGCACGGCCGCGTCAAAAGTCAGGTTCGCGGCTTGAAAACCTTTCCAGTCCATCACGAAAAACAGGGGAAGGAAGAAAAAAATGCCAATAAAGTTTTGGTGTGCCACGATCGATACCGCGTTGTAGCGTTCAGACAGTTTTTTCACGATCACGCTGTAGCCCACGGCCGCGAACACGGCCAAGGCCATGAACCCGATGCCGGGCAAGGAAACTTCCACGGCGGCAGAAAAACCCTTGTAAAACACCACGAAAGACACCCCTATAACCGATAGCAGGATGCCGGCCACGTTCATTTTTGACAGGCGTTCCTCGAAATAAATATAGGCCACGATAGGCGTGAACAAGGGAATGGTCGAGACGATGACCGCGGCCAGGGTGGAAGATATTAATTTCACGCCCATGCTTTCGCCAAAAAAATACAAGAAAGGTTGGAACAAGGCCAGCAATAAAAAGGATTTCATGTCTTTGGCCTGGATTTTTCTTAATTGCCCCAGCGAGTAGGTTATGATATACATCAAGAAACTCGAGATGATCAATCGGAACAGGATCACGGTGACCGGGTCAAAAAACCGGTAGGCCTGT
>CAZKIR010000564.1:0-2716 GCA_964552835.1 uncultured Bacteroidales bacterium | reverse complement strand
CAAAGCCTCCGCCCAGGTCAATAACTTTCGTGTTTTCATCAATTTTATTGGCATAATCGGCCATGCGATCAATAGCCTTGCGGCTCGCGGAGTAAATATCATCTTCCTCGTTCTCGTAAATGCCCAGGTGCAGGTCTTCGCCTCCCCATATCAGGTAATAAAAATTGTCGGCGTCTTCGCTGTTATAATAAGAACGAGCGGTATCTACCACGTCAGAATATTTTTTATCAGTCATCTTTACCTCCTTTTGGTTTTAAATTATAAATCAAATTTTCCAGCCCGGTAGGCGTTCATGTAAGCTTCGCAATATTCATCTTTACCGGCCAACGTTTCGGCTGCCGTTATGTTGGCCATCATTTGAGCGTCCAGCGGGTTGGCGATGGCACTGTCCAGGCCATACGCGATGGCCATGATCATGAATACCTGGTTGGCAAATTTCCGCTTGGGCAATCCAAAAGATATGTTCGACATGCCCGCGATGGTATGTATGCCCTCGTATTTTTTATGAATTTCTTTTACCGTGTTCAAAAATTCCATGCCCAGGTTGTCGCCCGAACCAATGGGCTGTACCAGCGGGTCCACGTATATGTTTTCAATTTTCACGTTATTTTGCACCAGGTTGTTGATCAACTGGTCGGCTATTTTCATCCGATCTTCCTTGGTATATGGCATGCCCGTGTCTGACATGCACAAGGCGATTACCTTCATGTCTGTACCGGCCACTATGGGTAGCATTTTTTCATAACGGTCTTTCTCCAGCGATATGGAGTTCAGCATGGGGGTGCCTTTATGGATTTTAATGGCTTCTTCCAGCACCTTTGGGTCTGGCGTGTCGATGCAGCAAGGTGCGTCCACGTTTTCTTGCACTGTTTGCACTAGCCATTTCATGTATTCTCCTTCTTTTCCAACAAAAATCCCGGCGTTCACGTCAATAAAATCTGCCCCGTTTTCAAACTGGTCTTTGGCCACCTTCCCGATGGTATCATGATTTTTTTTCTTGATGTCTTCACGGATTTTTTTTCTGCTTGCATTGATTAACTCGCCAATGATGTTCATAATGTTCCTGTTTTTAGTAAATTTTTATTTCATAAAATATTTTTGCCTTACTTCCTGACCGCGGGGTATTTCAACAAAATGTTTCGAATTATATGGCCCATGGAGCATTTTCATGATAAAATCACTTGAACCCTCTAGTTCCTGGTAATTTTTATTGAAATAGCGCGCGTTTTCCTTCGCCCTTTCACGGTAAGGCCCGGCTCCTTCTTTCAGGGTATTGATAAAAGCTATATGGCTATAATTTTTTGTTTCTTCCTTGATGGCCCATTCGGCATCTTCCCTGCCTACCCGTTCAGTATATTCGTTTATCATCAAACCCAGCGGGTCTTTTTGGTTGTCAATCCAACTTTTTGTCAAGTAATAGGTACCCGGGTATTTGTTAAAATGTTTTTCATGGGCTTCTTTCGACCCCAGGAAAAACGCGATGCAATCATGTGCTTTCGGGATGAGCAAGCCTTGTAGTGGTGCTTCCAATCCTACCACGCCATTAGAGCACAGGCCGTAACCCAGGATAATATGTTCGACCTTGTCGCCTTGGGCCACCTTATCGATTATATCTTGCAAGATCACGGGCATCTTTTGTGGCACCCTGTGTAGCCCTTGATCCATGAAAAACAGGCCTACACCTTCAAGCCCTTGCCCGTGTTTTTCCAGCTCGGGCCGGATGCTCGCGCATGCAATGATTACTTTTTTCTTGTTAGGATAATTCACTAATTTCTTCTTTTTTTCCTTTTTGAAATTCCTGGTGATGCGAAATTTTTGGGTTACCAACCGCCCTGGCAGTAAACCGTTGGAACGATCCTTCGGTTTTTATTTTCATTTCCACGTAAGGATCGGTAGCACCGGCTTTTATGATGGCATCTTTGGCCAGTTCACGGGCTTTTTCTTCGGCGTATTCGCAAGCATCCTCGTGCTCTTCAAAATATTCCCGCTTTTCCAGGTATTTTACCACGTGGGTGTGTTTTTCGCCATGTTGCTGGGCGAATACCAAAACTTCACGGGTTTCCATGATTGACCCTGACACGGCGCCCACCGCGTTGGCTACCTCATAATTATCGGGCAGCACGAAATGCGCGTTCACGTGTTCGGCTGATTTTTTCAAGAATAGTTCGGCCGGGGCACCGGTACCGATAATGGGCACCTTGCTGTCCAGGTTTATCGCGATAAAATCGTTCGTGTCAACTAATGTCTCTTTTAACATCCAACGGCCCCATTCACCGTCAATGCGCACAGGCATGGTTTTGGTCCCGGAATCCTGGCAGGCCAGGTAAATGATAATCTCTTCTACCAGCAAAGACACGATGGTATTGATGGTGGCCTCAACAAATTTTTTGTTGCTGATCCCCGCTACCTTGCTAGCATAGTCAAGGGCCACGCGAGCGGCCTCTTTGTTCCATATATCGATAGAACCATCGGCGTGGAACAGGTCACTTGGGGTCACGGAACTACATTCAATATAGCCCTGGCTTATCAGCATGTCCATATCGAGATGGGATTTGTGGTAAACCCCGGTATGTTCGATGATGCTGTAAACCCTTTCAGGCCTTCTAGCGATAAAGTCCACCGCTTTTTGTTGGGTCTTCGACAGGGTATTATACACCTCAGGTTCCATGGGTTTGTATAACCCCCAGTACTCGATGTCATGCAGGTAATGGCTGTC
>CAZKIR010000563.1:0-2717 GCA_964552835.1 uncultured Bacteroidales bacterium | reverse complement strand
AGTTTTTTCCTTAATCACTAGCTTTTGTCGGCAGTTAAAAAGTCTTTTCCACCCATGGGTAACTACCATGGAAGCCACGAGATGAGCCAAATCTAGCAGAATACTAAACCGAAAAGCTTATATATGTGTTTCTCGTATGTTATATCATGGAACGAGTTTTAAACATTAGTCGAAGTGAATCCAATTATCTCTGGGTGAGATTTCAGGCCCCAATCTGCGAGGAATGCGGCGAGATAATGTATTTCAAGTGCCATGGCAACCCCCGTATCCTTAACATGGAGGGAAAAAAAGAGAAAATCATCCAGTGCTACTACGAATGCCGGACAGAAGAATGCCCAAATACTGAGAATCTCGTGGCAAGGCACCCTGAAATTGTCTATAAGAAGCTTTACTCAAAGGGCACGTTTGCCCGGGTGATGTATTTAAAATACGTGAAAAAGTTTAGCGTGAACCAGATTCTTGAGGAATTGCCTTACATGTCAAAAAGTACCTGTTATGAGATGATTCGCGCATACCGTGCAGCGTCCAAGGTTAGGGCAGATGACCGTATCGCCGAGAAGTTTCCCCTTGGAACTAAAATATACGTTTCAATTGATGCCATGGAGCCCGAAAAGGGGCAACCCGCGCTATATACTGTGCGGGACGTGTCCGAAGGCGAGTTGCTCGGGGCAAAATTCCTCAGTGATTCTTCCGCCGATACCATATACGGGTTAATGGCGGAAACTGAGCGCAAATACGGCATTGTCTACGCGGGCTTCGTCTCCGACAAGCAGACGGGCATCATTGCCATGCACGACAAGTATTACCCCGACGTCCATCACCAATATTGCATCGTTCATTTTCTCGACAATGCCACCAAGGAGCTTCGCGCGGCAGACAAGACCTTACAAAAGGAACTCCGCTCAGACGTGCGCAATATTAACACCTTGAAGACCATAAAGAAGAAGGTCCGTGAAGGAGCGCCGGACTTGGCCGAAAAAGAACGCATCGTTCTAGCGGAAACCAAGGACGCGCTCCTTGCCGTGGTCAACCAAAAAAAGACAGACAAGTTTGAATTGGCGGGAAAAATGATCCATGAGAACCTCTCCAAGGCATTAACATGCTTTCACCATTTCATGAGCGAACCAGAGCATAAACAGGGGTCCTCCAAGTTTCAACTACTCTTCAAGCACTTGGTGGAGAAATTATTTGCAATCTTAGAGAAACATCACGAAGCTTATCACTTGGTTATTCAGGTTGACCAATACCTCAGTCCGATTTTTGAGGCGGTATCCGACCCCCATCCGAAACATCCCAAGCGCGCGTTTAAGAAGGTCGTTAAAAGTTGGAAAACCCTCGTGGATGACGAGACCATTCCCGAAAATGTTCGTGGGCTGGTCGCCACATCCTTGAAATTTGCCCTCTCTTATGAACGGGGCTTATTCCTCTGGTTAATAGGGGACTTACCGAAGACGAACAACGGCACGGAAATCTTTTATCACGAACAAAAGGGAAGATACCGACAAAACTCGCCGAACATGAAGATCGGTCCAACCCTCTCGTTAACGGGGCCCGAGGAGATGTTCGTGCCTAAAAATTTGACGAGAGAGGAGATCTTGCTGGTGCTTGAGAAGATCGGTTCGCCCGACTATTGGGACGTTAGAGCGGAGATGGAGGCTCGCTCCGCAAGAAGGTCCTTCAATAGGCGTTGTCGCAAGGACATCCAAGGAGTCCTCTGGGAAATCTTTAATAAATTAAAGGAGAGATGATAAGTGTTATTAAGGCTAAAATATATGATTTTTTAAAATTAGTTTATCTATAACATCCACCGAGAAAATTGAGTTCATAATTTTCAAGGAGTTGAATGACAAATGGAGGAAATAAAAGATCAGAAAAGCACGGTTAGTACAGAAGAAGAGATGGAGTTCATAAATTTAGAATGGTTACTTGATCATCATCAAACCAAAGAAAAAGAACGCCGACAAATGGTATCAGAATTGGATTTAACACCCGGCGATAAAGTCCTTGATTTAGGTTGCGGGCCGGGATTATGGACACCCATGATCGCCGAAAAAGTCAAACCGCAAGGGAAAGTAATAGGAGTCGATTTATGCGAGGATTTTGTGGAATTTGCAAGAAAAAACTTGAAGGATCACCCGCTAAAAAAGAACATTAAATTCCAAGTGGGTGATTTTAACAATCTCTCTTTTGAAGATGAATCCTTTGATGCCGTTTTCTTCGGAAATTGTTTTGCATATGTAACGGAACCCAATCGAGTCCTTAATGAAATGAAAAGAGTAATCCGCAAAGGGGGAAAAGTAATTGGAAAGGATTTTGATGGAGCAATCATTATCTTTCACCCCATAGATCCTCATCTCTCGGCAAAGGTATTGGCTGCGGCGGCCAGGGGACTTAAAGAAGATCCCCCCAAACCATACTTTAATAATTATACCGGAAGAAAAATGCAAGGATTATTTTTAGAAGCCGGTTTAAAGAATGTTCAAACCAATACGTATGCAATTCAAAAGGTGGCCCCTCTTTCCCCAGAAGCAAAGCGATACATCACTGGAAACGCTGAATGGTATGCCAAGATGGGCGCCAATTTTTTATCTGAAAGTGACTTCCAACGATGGCATGACCATTTTGACCCAAGTTCGGCTCGTTACATCCTTAATAAAGAGGACTTCTACTTTTGCATGCTTGAAATGGTCACCATTGGTAAAGTATAATTCAAAAAG
>CAZKIR010000562.1:0-2719 GCA_964552835.1 uncultured Bacteroidales bacterium | reverse complement strand
ACATGCAGTAACTTTTTTATGGAAGTACTCCGTAAATTTCACACCCCAGCCTAAGTCATTAAATACAATAAAATTGTACTATTAATTGTGATTATTAAGTTAATTAATCGTATTTTTGTTTAAATAAAAATTAAAATTAAAACTGATTTGTTAACTAAAAACTATGTTATTATGAAAAAGACACTTTTTTTTGCTATTGTTGCCATCTTCGCGTTGGCTTCATGTACGGATGAAATCAAAGAAATGAAAATCCTTATCGAGGGTTCTGTTACTGATGCAAAAACCGGCGCTGTGCTGGAAGGTGTAGAAGTTTCCCTCACGAACAAAGGGGATGTAGATACCGTGACCACTGATGAAAATGGCTATTTTGAACTTGGCCAATACAACCCGGGCAGCTATACCCTTATCGTTTCAAAAGACGGCTACCTTACTTCAAGCGTTAATGTTAGTTCACATAGCATGTTTTCGACGATGAACACGGTTAGCCCAAATGAATATGTTACGGTAAACCTTTCTCCCCTTTCAGGAGAATTAAACATGACGGTATTCAAGAGATTCTCTGGGAGTGCTACTAAAACAGTGGCTGCTGAAGTTCCCTATACCATTTATCTTAACAATTATAATGATCCGATTAAAGGGACTACCGATGAAAATGGTTTAATTCAAGAATCTAATTTTCCTGCTGGTGATTATTTAATTGAAGTTGATTTTGAAGTAGGTGATTATCGATACAAAAGTACTAGCAATATTGATGCTGATTTTACTACCTTCATTATCGTTTGGGGTTATAATACCCAAGGTAAATTTGGCCTAGTATCTTCCAACTTGCTAAATGATATGGGCAGGGGTGTAAACGATTTTCGTGTGAACGGTGACATCGAACTTGTTTTTAACCAACCCATTGATACAACGAATGGTTACAGCATTTCTTACATGGGTTCATGGCAGGGCTATTATATTGATTTATCTAATGGCAACATGAAGGTGACCATTGATCCGGATGAAACACTAGATTGGGAAACCAATTATAACTTTTCATTTACCTTTGAAAATGCCACCTTTACCGATACTTATTCGGATAATATCTCTTTCAAAACAGAAGAAGAATAAGAGGCATCTTAATTAATAAAAAAGGCAGCGTTTACGCTGCCTTTTTTTGTTATGTTGCCTGATCCCTATTCCTCTTCTTTAATCTCCTTAAAATCAACATATTCCCCTATGTCCTTATGTATTTTCTTTTTTTGATCGGGATCATGTTTTACATGTATCTCCCCCTCTTTCGGCCCCCGTTTATTGCTAAAATTATGTTGATTTGCTGAAGGGAACAACAGCGGGACAAGATACTTTGATACAAGCTTGAAGGAATAATATATTATCGCGAAAATTAATACTAACCTTAATAAACCTACCATAAATAAATCCTTTATCGTTATTGGTTACAAAAATTATGCAAATGCACGCTTACAAAGATAAAGAAATCTCGTGAAAATTGAACCGAAAGGCAAGGCCGTGTAAAAAGGCTTATTTTATAACTAAGGCTGGTTAGAGAACCCTTTGTCAGATAGCTTGTTGACCAAAAAAATATGGTTCTGTCACGAATTTAATGATAACTTGCAATTTGTTTATATGAGCAATTATATTGCATCAATCAAAAAAAGCAACATTTAAACAATATTTCAACCACATTTACAACTATATTTAAACAGTGTTTAATAATATAAATATGTAACCACTAAAAAAAGGGTAGTACCAAAAATATTAAACCGCGGCTAGTCCATCGTGATAATCGGTTCGTCCATTCGTCTTTGGCTTTTTTGCCTTTGCCTACGGTCTTTGCAGCCTGCCATGATAAGGTTCACGCCAATCCGGAAATTCACGAAATTGAAATCGTTTGGTGCCATGGCGCCAAACTGTGATGGGATTATCGAATCATCTCCAAGCTTCAACTCGTTATACGACAAGGGTATGTTATCCAACATGAAATAAGTGTTCAAGAATGGTCCCAGGCGGAAAGCCATGCCGAACCCGAGAGTATTGGAAGCATAATTCATGAAATTATAACTTAAACTGGTATTAATGGTACGGAGCAAGGTTAAATTGGTTGACAGGCTCAATTTTTCCAAAAATTTGCCATTGTACACCTGGCTCCTGGAAAGCATGCCCACTTTAACACCTGGTATCGGGGAATAGGATGCGCCCAGGTAAAACTTCGGGCTTAAAGAGGTAGTGTAAGAAGTATTGGAGGAGGAGATGTCAAAAGAATTTTTCAAGGTGTCCAGGTATCCCTCGAACATACCGGAAGTGTCCGTACTGGATTCGTCGTTGTTCAGGTTTATCTCCCCGATATCAACCCCATCAAATGTATAGCTTGAGGTTAGGTTAAAATTGCTGGTATACTCGTTCCATTTAATAAAACCCAGGTCAATCACGCTGGCCGAGAATTCAATCTGGTCCGTGAATTGATAGGTTGCGCCCAGGTCAAGCCCAAGGCCTTTATTGCTTAGAATGCCGTCTACGATAGGCTGAGGATCATCAAGTTCGTCCATGTATAATGTATCAATTAAACCGTCGTCATCAAGGTCTTTTGCATTAAGCAATGGTACAGAACCGTTCAGTTGTATATCGGCCTGTAGGTCTAGATGATAATCCTCCGTGGTATTTATTTTGATGTTTTGGTTCGCCGTGGATAAATTAAAAACACCTTGCAAAAGTTTTGGCC
>CAZKIR010000561.1:0-2725 GCA_964552835.1 uncultured Bacteroidales bacterium | reverse complement strand
TTAACTTTTAACATAGAATTGAATATTAATGACTAATCGTTGTGTTCAATAAAATCAAAATCCAGGTTTATCATGGTTTTCAATGAGTTTCCCTCGTCGAACATGTCCTCATCGTCTTCCTGGTAATACCATTTTACTTTTACGTTCGTCAAGTCTTTAAGTTCCTCTAATTTCATGAGAACATTCGCGACTTGCTTGGTTGAAGCCGTGTTAATATAATTGAGTTTAAACTCGAAAACGGTTTCAAGGTTAGGGTTTTTCTTGTATCTTTCCAACCAATCAAATATTGGAAGATAATAAGGAACGGGGTCATCAGCGAAGGAGTTGCCCTCGATCCGGAAAATCTTTTTCTCGTTGTCCAGGTATACTTCTGGCGAGTCGGTTTGGGCCTCAAAATGTAATGGTTCCATCTATATTATGGTTTTTTATAGCCAATAAAATTAACAAAAATATTCAAATTTGGCAGAAAAAAGCAATATAATACTATTATTATAACCTAAACCCGATTATTAAAATATCGTCCACTTGCGGGTATTTAGTACCTCTCCACCTTTTTAACGCGGCATCCAAAAGATCCGGCTGTTTAAACATGGGTTCCGCGTGAATATCCAAAAGTAACTTGTTAAAGTTCGGGTACATGAATTTCCTTCCCTTTTTACCCCCGAGTTGATCCACGAAACCATCAGAGAACATGTAAAAAGTCGCTGGGGCATCGGGGTAGAGTTCATGTTTTTTATATACCCTGCCAAAATCATTAAAAAAATGCCCGCCAATGGAAATATTGTCCCCTTTTACCCGGTTCAACTCGTTGTTTTTTATATAAACCAGGTGATTTTTTGCCCCGGCAAAAGTAACTTTTCTTTCTTTTTTATTGACCAGGCATAAGCCCATGTCCATCCCATCTTGCGTGTCGCTGCTATCCTGTCTTAATTCATTGTACACGCCCTTGTGCATCGAGTTTAAAATACTATGCGGTTGTATAAAGCCCGTGCTCACGATCTCGTGCAACAAGTTTACCCCGACCATGGACATTAAAGCACCAGGGACACCATGCCCGGTACAATCAATAACAGATATAATAAACTCGTTTGTCTCGGGTTTTTTGTTTTGATCTAATTCGTCAGATACACTTGAATGCGACCGGGTAATCAAAGACTTTAAATTTATATCAGAAAACCAGTAAAAATCACCGCTCACGATGTCCCTTGGTTTATAATAAATAAACGACTCGGGCAAGAACATGTTCAACATGGCAGGATCGGGCATGATAGCCGTTTGGATGCGGCGGGCATAATTAATACTATCGGTAATGCTCTGGTTCTTCTTGTGTATCTCTTCTTTTTGTTTTGAAATCTTTTTATTTTGCCGCTCTAGTTTCACGTTGGCTTGTTTCTTGTCCTTGTACCCCCTGTACAAGATAAAAGCAATAATACCCAGCAACAAGCTAACCCCGATAATAAAATTCCGGGTAAGGGCGGCATTTTTTAACCGTGCCTCTTTTTCTTTCAACCTCAACTCGTCTAGTTGGCGTTGCTTGTTAAGCAATTCGATTTGCATTTGCCGTTCACGGCTTATGGCTTCAACCTTTCGAAGGCTATCCTCGGTAGCCTTTAGCTCTATTTCTTTCTTGCTTTTCTCGTCAAGGGCTTGCCTGGTGATGCCCTCCATGTGCTGGATTTTTTGTTCGGTTTCTTTCTTGGTCTGCTTTATTTCTTCTTTTTGGGTATGCTTTTCAAGCGATGAATATAGGTTAAAATACTCGAAGGATTTATTGGCGTTACCAAGCCTTTCATGGTTTTTTGCCAACAGGCTGTAAGCCCTTTTCATAAGTTTTATATCACTTAGTTCACGGGCCAGGCGTAAGGCTTCTTCAATGTTTTTATTTGATTCCTCGAGCCTTTCCATTGTTGCCAACACGAAACCAATATTTAATAGCTCGGCGGCAATTTCTTTCTTGTTGCCCAATTTCTGTTTTACCTCCAGGCTCATTTTAAAATATTGCAAGGAAACAGGAAAATCATTCAAGTCGGAATAAATCATTCCCAGGTTTGAAGAAATGATTTTTATGGCATTTTGATTACCAATTTTCTGGTTTAATTGCAACGATCGGTTATAATATTGGGCTGCTAGCTTGTAATTCTCGTTAACCCAGTATATGTAGGCTGCCTTATTAAAATACCTTGAAGCTTCAGCGTAATTATCTTCTTGCTCATAGTTGTTGGCCTGTTCAAGATAATTATTTACTTCTTGCTGTTGCGCGTTGCTCAAACCACGGGCATGTGCCCATGCAACAGACAAAAAGATAAAAATCATGAAAAGTAAGAAAAAACCGTGCTTTGATTTTTTTATATCCATATTCGCGACATGCTTTTCCTTTATAACGATCATTCCCACTCAATGGTTGCAGGAGGTTTTGAACTTATGTCATAAACCACTCGATTTATTCCCCGCACCCTGTTAATAATGTCATTTGAAACTTTCGCCAAAAACTCGTAAGGCAAGTGCGACCAATCAG
Organism: uncultured Bacteroidales bacterium; assembly: GCA_964552835.1. Taxonomy (GTDB): domain Bacteria; phylum Bacteroidota; class Bacteroidia; order Bacteroidales; family CAYFUP01; genus CAZKIR01. The sequence goes on along the minus strand of CAZKIR010000561.1, from coordinate 210 downwards.
CTGTCATCCCGTCTGTAGAGGTTACTGCCCTGAGCGCCACGACGTTTTCATATGTCCTCTCGTCACCCATTACCCCTACAGATTGAACAGGCAATAAAATAGCGGCGGCTTGCCAAACGTCATCATATAAACCATATTTTTTTAACGCGTGAACGTAAATATTGTCGACTTCTTGCAAAATAGCTACACGCTCCCGGGTAACTGCCCCAA
>CAZKIR010000560.1:0-2732 GCA_964552835.1 uncultured Bacteroidales bacterium | reverse complement strand
AGATTAGCAGGAGCGGTCGGTGCTTCCGTATCAACAGATTTAAGCCTTTTAACCGAGATGTCATCAAAATAGCCACCATCGTTCCAGGAGCCAAACCCAATAGCACCGGGCGTGCTAAATTCTTCTAAGGCAGTCGCATCGGTTGTTTTCATTATAAGTGTACCATCATAAGTAAGGGTAATACTATCAGTAGTTTTGGTCAACACGACTTCATGAAAATTATTATCTGCAAACAATTCAGTTCCTTCTATCCACATGTCGTCATTGTTTTTAGCAAAATATTTATCGCGCATCCCAGCGCCGTCTATAACTTTAACGAACACGTTATTAGTTTCATCGGTATTCAGGTTTACATATGAATAGTTATAAAAGTCCTGAAAACCAAAAACAATCGCGTTATCATAGACCCCATCATTGTTATTCGCCTCGGGTTTGGCCATTTTTATGGTCATCTCAAAATTTTCATACACAGAATCTTCTAATACTGCAAATACCCCAAGACGGCTCTCCTGTCCGTTTTCACAACCTTGCGCTGGACATGGATTGTACCAGGGATCGCCACAAGGCCAGGGGCAGTTAGGATGTGCATGTTTAGGACTTGTCGTGCTTGAATCAAAGGCAAAGCGTTTATCTCCCAGTATTGTTTTTATCGCCACCATGGTTTGGCTTGATTCAGAATAACAATCACAATCATCGGGGTCTGATTCTGACACCCAAAACTTTAAATGATCGTAAGAAAAATTCACCGTATCACCAAACGGACCATCGGCAAACCTGCCTGGCTGGGCGCTGGTAACATGGCTTACAAGTACCAGTACGATAATAGTACTTAATAATTTTAAAGTAAAGTTGATTTTTCTCATAATAATAAGTATTTAGTTAAACAATTAATTAGCCCTGTTATAATATTTTCAATTCTCAATCACAGTTTTATCTAAAACGACAAGTATCCGTCACTTCTAAAAAATCATTGTTTTTATACACCGTGATAGACAAAATATTAAATTCTTTTTCTTCAGATTCAGGGTATGTTGGCCCATCTGTAATATCTTTGAAATAATTAATTTCATCAAGATTTGAAACAAGCGTGGTATCATAATTAAATCCATTTGAATAGGTATCAAGATGTATACTGTCGCCGTTGGAAGAACCAGATAGCGCCAGGTAAAACTCCCCGTCAATGCCTAAATGCCATTTGCATTCTGTTAGATCAAGCGAAATACCCTTCTCATTGTAACTTTGCCCTCCTTTATCGCAAGTTAACAAATATTCATTATCAAGATTATAATAGCCTTCCTCTTCGCAAGCAAAAAATGCAGATAAGAAAAATAGTATAATCAGCATGTTTATTAGTTTCATATTCATATTTATTTTAATTGTTTATACAATAAATTTATAGCAGGTCATTATGGAATTGTATCGTTAACAATAATACTTTCATTCAAAATTTTTTCCTGCATATCAGTAGCTTTATGAGTAAAATTCCTGCCAATAATAACAATATCAAAAGTGCCAGCCTCGTTATATGTAAAGGTGCCAGTATACAAATCAATATTTTTAGACAAAGCCACCCCGGCGGATACCTGGCCAAGACTATCAACCGCCCCGTAATTCTTGTAATCATGAAGGGGCGAACCAGGCCATACAGAATAATAATCGGCATCGCCATCCACGATAAAAGTAAGTTCTTCACCTACATCGGCCGTGTAGGGTTTACTAAGTTCCTTGTCATTCTTTTGGATTGAGAACTCGAGCTTGCTAATTTTATCAGCTTCCTCTTCGCATGCAATAATCATGGTTAAAAAGAGAAGCAATAAGATATATTTCCAACTATGTTTCATTTTTAACAGATTTAGTCAATAATTATTAATTTTATTAATATCCAGAATTTTGTTTATACCCGGCCAAATCAATTTCGCGTTGAGGGATGGGAAACAAGGCATGCGTTTTTGGATTAAAACTTCCGCCCCCTTGCAATTCATCTTCATGTTGCATTACGTCATTCCATTCCCAGCCCGGGTGGTGTTTGGCATAACGTTGCAAATCATAGAATGATCCCCATTCGGTGCTTAACTCAAGGATCCTCTCCCGTCTTACCCACTCAAGTACCTGTTCCCATGAAGCACCAAGCGTCCTAGGAGGCACAGGGTTTTTGGCCGTACTTGCCCTTTTCCTGACCATGTTAATTTTAGCGATGGCATCGTCCAGGTTATTTTCGGTAAGGGCAGTAGCTTCGGCATAGGTGAGCAATAAATCGGCATAACGGAATACCCGTACATTTTCGCCCCACCAAAACATGATGCTATTTTGTTTTTCTTCCCGGGTTCCCACGTATTTTCCAAGCCATAAGCCATTGGGTGATTTCGGAGTCCAAAAAATTCCAAAACCCGGGTAATAACTCCCGTCCTCAATTACAGTAATAAATTTTCGAGGGTCATCAGGTTGCCCTGGATTTTCAAAATGTTCTTTTAAATAATAAGTGGGTTGAATTAGACCAGAACCTTCCTGCCAGTCATTATCTAGCTTAACCTTGATAGAATCGGGATGTACTATTTCGCCCCAATCAAGGGTATCCTGAACCATAACAACAGAATCACCCGCATGGTAAAGCGTGTCCCAAAGTTCAGAAGTGAATATTACCCATGCATCTTCATTATCATCATAAGCCATTAATTTAGTATTGCCATTGGGCGCCATCATGTTATTATACTGGGTAGTCATAAGGTGATGTT
>CAZKIR010000559.1:0-2734 GCA_964552835.1 uncultured Bacteroidales bacterium | reverse complement strand
ATATAAGTGAGTTTTCTTAGACTCACTAATTAAGGATTGCCAGCGTTTTCCATGATCACCCGGTGGCCGATATGGCAATCCAGGCATTTTTTATGCTGGCAATACGTGTTTTTTAATTGGATAAGGGCTTGTGATTGAAGGCTGTTTTCTGCTTTAATACCGTATTCGTTCCATAATTGGATGATATGGTTTTTTTCCGGGGGCAGTTCCTCCAGCAATTGCAGGCCTTTGTCCTTGAATTGCTGGATCGACTTATAATTTCCGTAAGTAAAAAGGTAAGGGGCTACCGTGTTGATCAGGATATTGTGCACGGTGGGTTTTCCAAGGTTTTTCTTTCGTTTTACCGTGGTTTTGCCAAAGGTGTAATGTTTGTCCCAGTACGAAGAGGCGGCTACAGAGAATAATTTTACCAGTTCGCCGGGCTTTTTGGCTTCCAGTATTTTAGAGCTTAAAGCTGAAGATTTATGTACTAAGCTGGCGAATTGTGCAATCCGGATGGTCGGGAAATTGACCGGTCGGAGCCTCAGAAATTTCCATACATGCCCTGGCAAGGGCGAAAGCGAGAACTTGTGGCGTAAAAATTGGTATTCTCTCTCGAGGGATTGGTGGTACGCGTCGCGTGCCTGATCGGCATGTAGAAAGCCGGCTTGCCCGAACAACATGGCCTCGATTTGTAGCAAGTTTCCCTTGTGCTTGGCCAAGTATTTTAGTGGCAGTGAACGGGCCAATCGCTCGAAAGGTTCTGCGTTGGTTTTTAAACCAAAATTGCGGGCCAGTAGCTGGTAAAAAGTTTCTTCCCAGTTGCCCTTGTTTTGTCCCAAGCGCTGCATAATATCACTTGACTTGTTTTCAAGCCGTTCAATGGCCAGTTTCGTGAGCCAGTGGAAAAGGCTAAAATCGTCCAATCCCTGTTTTGGGTCACCGCAAGGGATTTCATGCTTATTGTTCACCACGCGGGTATAATTTTCCAGGATTTTTTCGTCGTAGCGGATCAAGGCAGTGGGTATTTCCCTTTGGTCGGCCGTGAAAACGGCCTGGTCGTGTTCTAGCACCAGGTGAAGGATCACGTTATTATAGGCCGGGTTTTCCTGGTGGCCATGCGCGTTCCAATCAGACGACTTGATATGCATTTCCACGTTCCCTGCCCAGGTCGTGCCCCCGATTTTTAGCCGGGCATTAAAAAAATCCGGTCCGGCGTCCTTGTTGAGCAGACCCGGTTCAATGATTTTTATTTTTTCGCCCTGCAAGGTTTTGAAAGCACTGAGGTCTATCTTTTGGTATTGCCAAAGGGATTGGATAAATTGTTCGTTTACCATAAATCTGCTTTTTATAAGATCCTGTACTATTCAAATGGCTGGTTCAGGGCCGGCGCGAGGCACCATAACCCGCCAATACAGCAGTCTATTTCAAGGCTTAGCCTTTAGTTTGTTGCCGTTGGCCCTTATCTTCAGCCAGGATTTTCCATGATTTGTGCATTTTTTCATGAATATTAAAGGATAAATGAGCCCAGTATAAAAAGGTATATTTTTGTCAAAATCAAGGCGGAGAGAATTTTTGAACCGCAGTTAACTGACTGTTAATGAGGAATCAAAAATTCTCGACAACGACGAGTTTGGCAATAAAGATGCTTTTTATACCAGGCTCATAAATGTAAGGTGTTTTCTCGTAGAAGGCAAATCCTTGTTCATTTAAATTCAATATAAATTGTTTTTTTCATGTCATGGTATCACTGGGGTTAATAATTTAATAATAATTTCGTTAAGTTTTTTTTGCCTGGAATTTTAATTTTTTCATTATTTTAGCAAGACAAAAGAAGGGGAATCTTGAATCAATTAAGCGCGTGATTATGGATTTGAATTTTGAATTTTTCAAGATTGATAAAGAACACATGATGCCAGAGAAAGGAAAATTATTGATATCCGAGCCTTTCCTGCAAGACACCTATTTTAAACGTTCAATAATTTTGCTCACCGAGCATAACGAGGACGGCTCGGCGGGCTTTGTCCTGAACAAACCAACCCGACTCGGGGTGAACGAGGTATTAGAAGACTTCCCGAAAATTGATTCAGATATTTCTATTGGGGGCCCCGTGGCCAACAATACCATTCATTTTTGCCATACCCTTGGCGATGTGATACCAAAAAGCGTGAAAGTAACCGGTGATATATACTGGGGCGGTGATTTCGATACCTTGAAAGACCTGATCCGGGCCGGTGTGATCGATAACAAGCAAGTCCGTTTTTTTATTGGTTACTCTGGTTGGAGCCCCCATCAACTGGAAGGTGAAATTAAAGAAAATTCATGGATCGTGGCCGATATCCTTTCCTCGGCCATCATCCACAATGCCGATAAAGACTCATGGCGCGAACTCCTTAGCCGCCTGGGCCGCAAGTACAAGGTTTGGGCCAGCTATCCCGAGAACCCCGTGATGAATTAGCGGGTTCAGGTTGCCGTTGCCGGAAAAGGTTTGGTTTTTATAACACCACTTTCAAAAGCACTCGTTTTATTGTTTCATTTTAAATCCAATCATTATCTTCGAGCCATTTTTTAATCGCGGGCTTGATATAAAATGGTTTATCCATTAGCCTCTCGGGTTCGCGTAGCACGCGGCCCTACAGCCCCGCCATAAAATTCACCTGTTTTAATAATTTCCCGGCTATCTTGTTAAAATACCGGGTGTCGCGGTAAGCCACGGCCCAGCGGATACCAGCGATGCTATTGGAAAGGAATACCT
>CAZKIR010000558.1:0-2745 GCA_964552835.1 uncultured Bacteroidales bacterium | reverse complement strand
TTGCAGCCGATAATGTTGGCTTTGATGCATCAACCGAAACAGAGATAACGAAAATTGACATGGGAATGAATTCCTCTGAATTTGGCACACTGAACAATGCCACCATCGTGGAGTCACTACCTCCATACTGGAGCGAAGATCCAACCGGAACTGAAGGATTACAAATGATTGATGGGAACAAATTGCGCGCTGGCTGGCCTTTTGGCGGGTATGTTGACGATTTCGTGATATATAAAAACCTGGCCCTTGATGAAGCCCAATTGCAATTACTCGTTGACTCGGGCTACGCGAAAGCTGCCAAACTAAAGGATGATTCAATACCTGACAATATCGTTACCTCTTTTGAGGAGAAAAAATTGTCTGTTTTTCCCAACCCATCCCACGGAAGCATTAATATCTCTGGCTTGCCCGGTGTAAATGGCCAGGTTGCCATCGAGGTAATCAACATGACCGGGCAGGTAGTTTATACAAAGGAGACCTATTATTCAGGCGGGATCGTTAACATGTCCCTGCCAAGGGAATTGGAAGGGCTTTTCACGGTAAAACTAAACGCGAATAAAGGCGCTTATACAGGGAAAGTCTTGCTAAAGTAATTGTTAGTTAATGCTGTACATGTAAAAAGAAGGGTCTCGTTCCCTTCTTTTTATTTATTTTATTTATCTTAACCTAGTTTCAGGAATGAAGAAGCGAACGATTTTTTTGATATCCATTATGATGATTGTATTATCAGGGTATGGTAATGAAGGTATTACCCTTTACATTTCAACCACCGGGAAAGATTCCAACGCGGGCACCATCGAATCCCCTTACCGGACCCTTTCCAGGGCTGCCGGGAAGATCCTGGCATTGAGGAAAAATACCAAGAAAGAAAAAATAACCGTTTACCTTAGGCAGGGCACCTACCGGCTTGCTTCTTCATTTACTTTAGACAGCTTGCATAATAACCTTCATGATGCCCCGGTTTTGATTACCAATTACCAGGATGAAGCCGTGAGAATAACCGGTGGGCAAATAATTGATAAGAATGTATTTCAAAAAATGGCCCCGGAAAATATGCCCCGGGGTTTATCAAGCCCCGGTGATGGCATCCACATCTATAAATGCGCTTTTAGTGATTTGAACATTAACGATGTAGGGGAAATTCAACAGTTTGGTTTTTCCACCTCTATAAAGCCGGCGCGCGCGGAATTGTTCTATAACCATCAACCCATGGTCCTGGCCCGGTACCCGAACAAAGGGCGAATGGCCATCGGCCCTGTCGTTGACAAGGGACCAATACCATTTGATAATGATTTTAGGAAAAAGGGGGGCGCCTTCCATTATTTTGGCAACCGGCCCTCGAAATGGACAAATAGTGAGAATACTTGGTTATATGGCACCTTCTCGGGCGGCTATACCGATAATAACGTGCATGTTAAACAAGTTGATACCCTTAACCAAACCATCACCACATCACAACCCGATATGTTCGGGTACCAGGCCACGGATTCCAGCTCTGAATGGAGCGGGGGCATAAGGAGTTTTTATGCCTATAATATCATCGAAGAACTGGACATGCCCGGGGAATACTTTATTGATAAAGAACATGAAATTATTTATATCATCCCTCCTGATAAAGCATTTGATAAAGAATTGGCCATTTCCATGTTAACAACCCCCCTGGTTACCCTTGAAGGGGCTTCCAACATCACCTTCCGTGGAATTGATCTCGAATATGGCAGGGGAATGGGGATTTGTATCGTGGAAGGGAACAATAACCATATCCTGGACTGCAACATAAAAAATTTCGGCACCGTGGGCATGATGTTCGGAAAGGGGGTGATAAGCCCGACATACCCCATTCATGAATTTACCGGGGAGCTAAAAACAGGCATCGTGGGCAACCTAAAGGCACACGTGTACCAAAACAATGATTTTTTTAATTATGCCGGGAACAACCATACAATCGAGGACTGTGTTTTGGGGGAATTGGGTTCGGGAGGCATAGTTTTGTCCGGGGGCAACCGGAAAACCCTTGCCTCAGGTAATAATAGGGTGATCAACTGTGAAATTTATAATTTTACCAACAGGAACAAAACCTATTGCCCTGGCATTGCCCTTTATGGGGTGGGCAATACCATAAAAAATTGCTATATCCATGACGGGCCGCAGCAAGCCATAGCCATCCAGGGAAACGAGCACTTGATAACGCGTAATATCATTGAAGACATGACCCGGGGCACCCATGACAACGGGTCTATTTACATTGGCAGGAACCCCACGGAAAGGGGCACCGTGATAAGCCACAATCTCTTTTATAATATTGGAAAACCGGGCAGAAAAGCTTGCTCCGTGCATATTGATGATGGCGCCTCGGGAATTGAAGTGTTCGGCAATATTTTTTACCATGGTTCCCGTTCTGATTTTGGTGATATATTATTGAACGGGGGCAATCATAACCAGCTAAACAATAATGTTTTTATTAACGGGGCCCATGCTTTATGGATTGAAAACCCTTACCAGGTTGTTAAGCATGAATACGACCAGCGTATGCAGCCTGACGGGCTTTGGTTTAAAAGGTTGTACAAGGAAATCGATATGGAATCCCCGGCCTGGAAGGAAAAATACCCCGGGTTATCAAGGTATAAACAGCCAGTTGAAAGGCTGCCTTTTCTCGAACATAACACCTTTAACAACAACTTGATTATTAATACCCCCCTGGTGGTTAGCAAGCATGATCTGGACACGGGCATCTTTTACCAGGCC
>CAZKIR010000557.1:0-2751 GCA_964552835.1 uncultured Bacteroidales bacterium | reverse complement strand
GCCTGAGCTGCGGTAGTTCGTATGACTTTACCGTGAAAGCCAAAGATGCAGCAGGAAATGTTTCTGGTGCGAGCAATACCGAAACGGTTAATACCAGCTCATGCAGTGTAGAAGAAATTGTTATCAATGATCGTGACTTTGGTACCGGATTGCATCAATGTGACTGGCATGGAAGTTGGGATTTTAACTCTTCCGGAGACCCTGATTATTATGAAGGTGATTGCAGTTGGTCTGGTATAGTTGATGATTATGTAACCATACAGTTTGAAGGGCACAAAATAGAAATTTATACGGTGTTGGACTCCCATCATGGTATTATTGGTGTGTCAATAGATGGCGGCGCTGAAGTAGAGGTTGACTTGTATTCATCTACAAGAAGTTCGTATACTGAATTAGTATGGGAAAGCCCAGTACTGGATGACACAACTCATACCATTAATATTAGGGTAACAGGAAATAAAAATTCTAATTCCTCTGGAATATATGGCGTGCTTGATATGTTCAAAGTATATTCTTCCGGGCTTAAATCTGGAAAGGTAGTTACATCCATTTCAGATGAAAGTAAGCTTGTACCGGGACTTCAATTATATCCGAATCCATCATCTAATGGATACGTGAACCTCAAGTTGGATGAATTTACAAGTGAAAGAGTTGTCATAAAAATTATAGATTTGAGTGGTAAACTTGTACAGCTAAGTCAAAAAAACATCACAGGTGGCCAAGTTATTCATTTAAATATTGATGACATTAACCCCGGTATCTACGGGATACAGGTTTTTGGCAAGGAGCAGGTAATAACTAAAAAACTTATTATTAGATAAAATAAGAAAGTAAAAATAAGTGTCCGGTTAATTAAATTTGACCGGGCATTTTTTTTCATACCCATACCCAATATGGATCCCCCACAGAATACCAAAAGAAAAACTGAAAGCTTTCAGTTAACCTACCGTTTTGACACCTTTTTGGCACAATATGAAACCTCTGACAAAAATCCATCCCTATTGTGTCACGCTCTGATACAATAAAAATATGACTGCCATTTATCTTTGTTTCTATGTTACGAATAAAGTAATGGGAATAATCTTAATGGTTTTTCTTAATCCTTATCAATACTGCGGTTAATAGATAGGCGCTTTGCTCATTCTATTCATTTAAAATTTATTTACAAAAAATCAGTTCGTTATGAGAAAATTTTTAAATTTTATAATTAAGAAAAGTTTCATGTTAACCTTGATGTTAACATTAGCAGCTTTTGTTGCGGTAAACGCAACAGACTACCACGTATCTCCAGAAGGTAATGATGGCAATAACGGTTCAGAGTCTAACCCATGGTTAACCCTTAGCCATGCTACAGGCCAGGTTACCTCAGTTGGTGATATAATTCACTTGGCAGCAGGAACCTATGACATTAACTCAACGTGTAATGTAAGCCCCGGAGTTAGTATAATAGGAGCTGGTATTGATGTCACCATCCTGAATGGCAACACGGGTAAGCCTATTCGGTTAAAAAGCCCTGCTGGCGAAGGTGATCATTGTGCAGGTACGATTGATTATAGTAACATTACCAGCGGAGAGGGACAGGAAATTGCGCATTTCACCATGAACAATCCCGGCAATACTGCCGGTGAATTTATAGAAATAGAATGGCGCAAGAATGTCCATTTGCATCATTTGAAACTTAATCGGGCCGAAAATAAAGGAATTAGCCTTATAGTAAACACAGCGAATATCGAAATCAGCAATGTATATGTTTATGAATGCGGGCATGAGGCAACCCATAGTCTGGGCGGTATAACATCTCAGGGTTACGCGGATAATATCCACATTCATGATTGTTTTGTGAGTAATTACGAGCGGGGCTATGGAATTAAATTTTTTGGCCTTTGGGGCAGTTATGCCGATTGCGACAATAAATACGATGCTATCGTTAAAAATGTTCTTATTGAAAATACAACTGTCAGGGGAAAACATATAGCCCAATGGGGCGGAGGCACGCCAAATTTTGCTGTGGAATTCGTAAACATGACCTTACAGGAAGCTGAAATACGGAATTGTGATTTTGATCAGGCCATTTCAGCTGTTCCCGGGCAGCATGTTTTGGGCGATTATTCTATATGGGTGCATAATAACCGGCTTGCACCTAAAACCTGGGTGATTGAAGCACACGCCGATAATGCTATTTACAGCAATAACTTTATTGATATGTCGAATTACGAATATGGCGGTGCTAATGCTTTCACATACTATGCCGATGAGGATGTAAACAATGTAAAAATACACCATAATATAATATACGGTGAGGTTGGTGCATTGTACCATTCGAAATACAATGATAAAGGCCGTACAATACAAAACCTTAAATTTATTAATAATAGTGTCTATGCCAATGGTGGCTCCTATGATTTGTTTAATCTTGGCTTAACCAATTCCGCGGATATCCGAAACAACGTGATAGATTGTTCAGGGCGTCAAAAACCTGACCTTTCAGGGGGGCAAACCATAAGCGGAACCATCAGCAATAATATACTACAGAATGTAAACATGACCGGAATTAGTGGTACTATTGAGAATAATAAATTTGAGTCACCGCAATGGACTGGAAGTGGAGACATGCCTTCTCCATACTTCGTTCCAAGCTCCGGGGGAAATTTAGAGGATGCAGGTGTAGATTTAGGGTATGCCTTCCATGGCACCACTCCCGACATTGGAGCTTATGAGTCGGATGGAAGTCAGGGGTATAACGATGAATAC
>CAZKIR010000556.1:0-2756 GCA_964552835.1 uncultured Bacteroidales bacterium | reverse complement strand
AATTCCAATATCCGTTCAACAGAAAATTCCTCGTGCACATGGCATGCCCCTGGCCATATAACCATTTTTCTACCGGTTTGGGATTGTATATAATTACCCAAATTTTTATCTGGTGCAAAAATAATTTTTTCATCCTCTGGTAAAGATTCAATAATTTGTAATGCGTTAGATGAGGTACAAACAATATCAGTAAGTGCCTTAACCCGGGCTGTTGTATTTACATATGAAATAACGGTATGATCGGGGTATCTTTTTACAAATTTCTCAAAATCCTCCGGTGGGCAACTATCCGCTAAAGAACAGCCAGCTTCCAAATCGGGTAATAATACCTTTTTACCAGGCGATAAAATTTTTGCCGTTTCAGCCATGAAATGTACCCCGGCAAAAATGATAACATCAGCATTGGTATTAGCGGCTTGCCGGGATAAGCCTAAACTATCGCCCACGAAATCAGCTATATCTTGAACTTCGTCACGTTGATAGTAATGAGCCAAAATGATAGCATTCTTTACTTTTCGTAATTCATCAATTTTATTAACAATTTCATTATCCTTAATCATTATTATTTAATTTAAATTTTAACCTATATGATGATAATAATGTCCTGTTGATACTGTTAAAATTTTTTTTTCTTTTCTATTGCATTTTTCGTTATTAAAATCGAAAGTCGGGATATTAACAATTTTTACAAAGATAATTATTTTGAAACGCAATTATTTATTGATCTTTTTAACATGTTGTTGATAGCATTTTTGCTTAAAAATAATAATCATTTAACGTGTCTATAACAACTTATTTCATGTTTACAATTTATTAATTTAAATTCATATTTTGTGCTTTGAAAAATGCGAAAAGCGTGTAATAAGATACCCATTTTTAATATCCAAATGAAAAATTAAAAAAAATACCCTTAAGAAATCAACAGTTAGTTAACAAGATTTTATTTAATCAAGCCTTATACCAAAATGGTCATAAATATCGGAATTAATTTATACATTTGCTCAAAATGTTAATAATAACAAGATAGAAAATGAAGGAAAAGAAATTAGTTATTGCTTCAGATCATGCAGGATATCATCTAAAAAGAATGGTTATACCTTATTTGGAATCAAAAGGTTATAAAGTAGTTGACTTAGGCACAAGTACTGAAGAAAGGGTTGATTATCCCGATTTTGGCCATAAGATAGCAAAAGCTATAGAGAACAAGGAATTTGCCATGGGTATTTCTTTATGTGGAAGTGGAAACGGGATAAATATGTCGGCGAACAAGAACCAGGCTATTCGTTCGGCATTGTGCTGGGAACCCAGGATTGCTGCTTTGGCCAGGGCCCATAACGACGCGAATATTTGTGCCTTACCAGCAAGGTTTTTATCTTATGAAGATACCAAATTAATATTAGACGCTTTTTTAGAAACGGGTTTTGAAAAGGGAAGACATAGCATTAGGGTAGAAAAAATTTCAATAAAAAAATCGTGACTATGCTTTCCAATACTAGTAAATACGGGATAAAGGCGGTTATTTATCTCGCCATGCAAAACCATGGCGAGGTAAAAACCGGTATTAAAAAAATTTCCGAAGAACTCGCGATACCTACCCCTTTCCTAAGCAAGATATTGCAATTGCTGGCCAAACATAAAATATTGAACTCTACCAAGGGACCTCACGGGGGTTTTGGGTTGAAAAAATCACCATATGATATTTCTTTACTAGATATCATCAAGGTCCTTGACGGCGAAGATATTTTTGAGAATTGCCTGATCGGGATGGACACTTGCACGGGCGTGTTGGGAAAAGATTATTTTTGTCCCGTGCATAACAAGTATGCCCCTATACGCCGGCAATTGTACGAGTTGTTCAAGAATGAATCAATCGGAAGTATCCTTGATGATGCCAAAGAATCTGGCAAACCTATCAAGATTTAGGTTGGTAAATCCCTATTCTTACCAGTAACAGGATAATTTTTCCCGAGATTAGCGCTGCCGTGAGACTTCCCAGCGTGTTGGCCACGAAATCAAGAATTTCCCCGCTACGGTTCACGAAAAAAGTAATTTGCAAAATTTCCATAAAAACCCCGAAAAAAATAGAAATGGTCAAGGCCCAAAAAATTTCACGGGCATGGAAAAAATCCCTCCCTTTCGCGTTTCGTATTCCGTCCAACAAGAAAAACGTGAACACGAAATACATGATAAAATGAATAATTTTGTCCATGTGTTGAAAATCCCCGGAGTACAATTTTTGCACTTTGATACCTGAAATCGAGCTAAGCACCAGTATTATTATACCCCAGGCAAGCGCCTTCCAATAATACCCGGCCCATTTTATTAAATATCTCATACTAATTTACTTCCTTTTTGTTTTCATGGCAAATTCAAGCTGCCAGGTTTAATTTCCATAAAATATATTTCGTGGTTAATCGAAAAATCAATATATTTCAAAAATAATTCAATTTTATAAAAAAATCCTTGTAATATTTTTTATTGCAATTAATACTTATTGACTATGAGGCGAAGGATGTCAGCTAATGAAATGATGAAGTCCCTTCCAAAGGAAAAAATCAATACCTGGTTTGACCTGGGTCTTTTCATTGACCGTTTCAAGGAAAATAATCCCGTTCCGACCATTGATTTTCAGGGTAGTTATCGGGATTTTAAGCATGACATCCGCGGGCATGGCCTGGCGTTTGTTACTTTTTATTATGCTATACCGACCTGAAGGTCAATTTCTGGTGTTCGGATCAGATTGTTAACTTAGCAGC
>CAZKIR010000555.1:0-2762 GCA_964552835.1 uncultured Bacteroidales bacterium | reverse complement strand
AGCAGTAGTGTTTTAATCCATTTGTCACGATAAGGTATTGTACTTGCAGGGGCATATTGTAGCGGGCCACTTGATAGAACACGTCCTCGGAAATTTTTACCGCGGGCGCCTTGCATTCCACGATTAAAAAAGGCTTGCCCTGGCGGCTGGAAAACACGATGTCGGCCTTGAATTGCTTATCGTGGATACTCAGCGGCCGTTCCACGGAACAGAGGGGGGCGGGGTAGTTTTTTTCTTGCACAAGGTACTGTATAAAATGCTGCCTTACCCATTCCTCGGGGGTAAGGCGCACGTGTTTTTTCCTTACCGGATCAAAAATAAAGGCTTTTTCTTTCTCGTGGCGGATAGAAAAAGTATATGTTGGCAAATTCAATGTTTGCACGATGTCCCGGGCCCGTTTAAAATTATGTTTCAAAGATACATAATTCCCCGGCGAAAAATTTAGTAAATTTGGCATTTTAAACCAGGAAAACTGTTATGACCTACGAGAAAATCATGCAAGACTTACAAAAGAAAATATACCAGCCGGTGTATTTTTTGCATGGTGATGAGCCTTACTTTATCGATAAAATATCGGATCATATCGAGAAAAACGTGTTAAAAGAAGAAGAAAAGGCTTTTAACCAAACGGTCGCGTATGGCAAAGACACGGACGTACGCAACCTGGTTAGCCTGGCCCGTAAATTCCCGATGATGGCCAACCACCAGGTCATCATCCTGAAAGAAGCCCAGGATTTACAAAAAATCGAGGAACTGGTGCATTACCTGCAATCGCCCTTGAAATCCACTATCCTGGCAATCTGTTACAAGTACAAGAAACCCGACAAACGCAAAAAATACATCAAGTTGATCGAGGAAAAAGGGACCTTGTTTGAATCAAAAAAACTGTACGACAACAAGATACCTGCCTGGATTACCGGCTACTCCAAGAAAAAAGGCCTGGCCATAAGCCCCCGGGCAGCCACGATGTTGTCCGAGTACCTTGGCAACGATTTGACCAAGATCACCATGGAAATTGACAAGTTAAGCCTGGTGATCCCGGAAGGGACAAAATCGATTAACCCATCACTTATCGAGAAAAACATTGGCATTAGCAAAGACTATAATAATTTTGAACTGGTGAACGCGCTGGCCGATAAAAATTATTCCAAAAGTATGGCCATCGTGCATTATTTTGGTGCCAACCCCAAGGAACACCCTATCCAGTTAAGCCTCGTGATGCTGTTTAACTTTTTTAGCAAGGTGTTAATTTATAAAACATTAAAAGACAAGAACGCCCAATCGGCCGCGGCCAAATTAAAAATCAGCCCGTATTACCTGAAAACCCACGTGCAGGCAGCAAAAAAATATCCCGGCGGCAAGCTGGTAAAAATTATTCACGCCCTCCGCGAGTATGATTTACGATCGAAAGGGGTGAACAACCGCAGTGTGCCACCGGGCGAATTATTTAAAGAACTCGTGTTTTACATTTTATATTAAATCAAAATTGTATGTCATTGTCATTAACAGTTATTATTGTAATTATCACGGCCGCGGTTTCCATCCTGGCCTTTAATGATGAAAAATGGTTCGCGAAATTCCAGCTAAACCCCTACCAGGTAACCAAGAGAAAAGAATGGTACCGGGTGGTGACACACGGGTTTTTGCACGCCGACTGGGTACACCTCGCGGTGAACATGCTGGTATTATACTCCTTTGGCCGGGGCATCGAACAGATTTTTCATTATTACACGGGCATTTTTAATGCCCCGAACCTGATATTTATCTTCTTGTACCTTAGCGCGATAATTATATCTTCCTTAACCACGGTGAAAAAATACAAGGACGACCCGGGATACAATTCCGTGGGCGCCTCCGGGGCCGTGTCGGCATTTGTTTTTGCTTACATCTTTTTCGATCCCTGGCAGAAACTGTACCTCTTTGCCGTATTGCCCATCCCTGGCATCGTGTTCGGGGTATTGTACTTAATCTATTCACAATACATGAGCAAGAAAAACCTGGACAACGTGAACCATGACGCCCATTTTATCGGGGCGGTATACGGCTTCTTGTTCCCCATGATTTTTAAACCGTCCTTGATCTCTTCCTTTCTACACGAGCTAACCAGCTTTAATTTTTAATAATGAACGTTGGAAAAAATAACAAGGCCGTGTTCCTGGACCGCGACGGGGTCATCAATATAGAGCGGGGCATGTACACATGGAAAAAAGAAGATTGGCAATTCGTGCCGGGCATCTTCGCGAACTTGAGAAAATTGCAAGAAGCCGGTTTTTTACTTATCGTGATAACCAACCAGGGCGGCATCGCCAAGAAACAGTTTAGCAAGGAAACCCTGGAAGAGCTGCACCGGTACATGGAACATTGCATGGCTGGCGAAGGCATCGCACTCACGGGCATTTATTATTGCCCCCACCATAACAAGATAGAGAATTGCCTTTGCCGGAAGCCCGGCCCCCTGATGATCGAGAAAGCCATGGCAAAATACCGGGTAGACCCGCGAAAAGCCTACATGATAGGCGATACCGGCCGCGACCAGGAAGCGGGCAAAAGGGCCGGGATCAAATCCTACCAAGTGCCAGTGAACGAGAATATTTCTTGCTTGGTCGATAAAATCATTAAAGAAGACGAATGCAAAAACAATTTATCTGCCTGAACGGGGAATTCATCAAGGACGACAAACCCGTGTTCGATATCAACAACCGGGCATTTGCCTTTGGCGACGCTTTTTTTGATACCTTTCATGCCTGCCATACCGAGATACA
>CAZKIR010000554.1:0-2771 GCA_964552835.1 uncultured Bacteroidales bacterium | reverse complement strand
TCGGCAATGTATTTAAAACCGGTCAGCACGCTATAATGCCCCACGCCATGCTTGTCGGCGATATTCGTGAGCAATTCGGTGGTCACGATGGTTTTTACGATATATTCATTACCGGTCAATTTTTTATTTTCATGCCATTTCGTGAGCAGGTAATGGATTAATATCGAAGCCGTTTGGTTGCCGTTCAAGATAATGTACTCGCCCTTGTTGTTTTTTACCACGATGCCAACGCGATCAGCGTCCGGGTCCGTGCCCATTATTAACTCGGCCCCTACTTCTTTTCCTTTTTCAATGGCCATGCTTAAGGCGGCGCTTTCCTCGGGGTTAGGGGATATTACCGTGGGAAAGTTTCCATCCGGTACATCTTGTTCTGGTACGTTGTAAATATTTTCAAAACCTATTGCTTTTAAAGCCATGGGCACTAGCTTCACGCCCGTGCCATGGATCGGGGTAAAAACAATTTTCGTGCCTTTATGTTTTTTGATCAATTCCGGGGATAAAGACAAGGATTTTATCTTTTCAATATATATCTTGTCAATTTCATCCCCAATGAGTTCAATTTTGCTTTTGTCTTCTTGCCATTGGATTTCGTCCACGGACTTGATGGCCTGTACCTCTTCGATAATCTTCACGTCGTGTGGGTTGATGATTTGTCCGCCATCTTCCCAGTACACCTTGTAACCGTTATATTCCCTGGGGTTGTGCGAAGCTGTTATCATCACCCCACTTTGGCAATGAAAATGCCGGATGGCAAAGGATAATTCCGGTGTAGGCCTTAAATCGTCAAACAAGTATACTTTTATCCCGTTGGCCGAGCAGATTTTCGCGGTGGTTTCGGCGAAATACCGGCTATTGTTTCGGTTGTCGTGGGCAATGGCAATTTTTATGTCTTTGCTGCCAGCGAATTGTTTTTTCAGGTAGTTGCATAAGCCTTGCGTGGCGGCACCTATCGTGTACTTGTTCACCCGATTGGTGCCCGCGCCCATGATGCCCCTGAGCCCCCCGGTGCCGAATTCCAAGTTTCTATAAAAAGATTCTATTAATTCTTTTTCATCCTCTCTCAGGAGCCGTTTTACTTCTTTTTTCGTTTCCTCATCGTAATTTCCTTTTAGCCACACGTCGGCGATTTCTCTTACCTTATTTAGCAATGTTGTTTGGTTCATTTTTCTCTGGTGTTGTTTATTTTGAAAATTCAAAAATACATTTTTTTAAGCTTTCTTTCCAATGGGGCACCTGAATATTAAACGAAGATTTTATCTTGGCCTTGTTCAGGATAGCATAGGGGGGACGATAGGCTTTTTGTGGAAAATCCTTGCTTTCGATCGGTTCTACATTACATGGTATCCCTGCCATCTCAACAATCTCCAGGGCAAAATCGTACCAGCTACAAACCCCCTCGTTTGAATAATGATAGATGCCTGGTTTGAAAAAAGATGTGTTTTCTATGCTGTTGGTGATGATAAACAAGATGGTAATCGCCAAATCCGTGGCATTCGTCGGGGTGCCAACTTGGTCGAAAACTACGTTTAGCTTGCCCCTTTCCCTGGCATATTTCATGATGGTTGAAACGAAGTTCTTTCCAAATATCGAGTAAAGCCAAGAAGTGCGGATGACAATACTTTTTTCATATTTTAATGCTTCCTGTTCACCAAGATGTTTGGTTCGCCCGTATACCGAGCATGGGTTCACCTTGTCGTTTTCCTGGTATGGCCTATGGGTTTTTCCATCAAACACGTAGTCGGTAGATACATGCACGAGGCAGGCCCCCACTTCACGGGCTGCTTGGATCAAATTCGTGACAGCGTTTTGGTTTAACAGCAGGGCTTTTTCCTCATCCTCCTCGGCTTGGTCAACGGCCGTGTATGCAGCACAATTGATAATGTACGCCGGTTTCGCGGCGGCTATAAAATCATGTGTTTCTTTCTGGCCGGTGATATCGAGTTCTTCCACGTCCGTGAAAATAAATTCCAGCTTTTCTTGTATATGAGCTAAATTCCTGATTTCTGAACCAAGTTGTCCATTTGCCCCGGTAATTAATATTTTCGTCTTCATATTTTGTCCTTTTATGCTTTAACCTGAATGGTTCAATAATATTTCCCTTGCCCTGCATGAATAAATTGTGCCAATAAGAAAACTAGTGTTTTTGAAATTGACGTTTTCTTATAACCAATTCAAGAAAACATAAGGTTTTCAAAGAAACACTAGATAGTACAGGCTGGCCATTCAACCTTCAACCCCCAACAATAAACGATTAAACAATTTCATAGTTCAACCCCCAACATTAAACATTTTAACCTTCAGCCCTCACCACTCTTCATGATTGAGCAACTACCGAATTTTTATAAAATAGCCTAAAACGTGAAATTCATTTCAGCTTTTTCTAACAAGGCGTTGTTTTGGTCTTTTTCGGAGACGATGGCTTTTTCTTTAGGAATTTGCCAATCAATGCCCAGTGCCGGATCATTGTAGGCAATGCCCCGTTCTGCCCCGGGATTATAATAATTATCGCATTTATAATAAAAAATGGCTTCTTCGCTAAGCACGGCAAAGCCATGCGCGAAACCCCGGGGAATGAGAAACTGGATTTTGTTTTCTGCCGATAAGGTAATTCCATGCCATTGCCCAAAAGTAGGGGAACCTTTTCGAAGATCCACCGCGACATCGAACACGGTACCTTGAATTACCCGGACTAATTTTGTTTGGGCATGGGGCCCGAGTTGGTAATGCAAGCCGCGAATCACCCCATATGTTGATTTGGATTCATTGTCTTG
>CAZKIR010000553.1:0-2772 GCA_964552835.1 uncultured Bacteroidales bacterium | reverse complement strand
AAATGATTTGCTATTTCCGGATTAATATAAAAATCCATCATCAAGGAATCTAAACCTCTCAGTGCCCATGCTGATTCAAATATAGTACAATGTACACGTCCTATAATATAATATTCTTGCTGGTATTCCTTTAGTAACCTATCAAGATGAGTATATAATGATTTCTTATTAGGATTCGGTGCTTTAAAATTCAAAGCAGCCTTATCATCATCTTTCAATGGATTCTTCCCAATGTTTGTATTAAAACCAGTCCCAAATGATGTTTGATACTTTTCAACATTCCATTGTACATTCCATTCATCGGTATAAGGTTCATCCTTGAGGTAGTAATTTGTAAACCATCCTACACCAGCTTGCAATGCATCCTGGCCTGTCAATACTTCAAGATCATAACCATACCAATCTCTATGATGTGGGTCTGTGCGTTTGGGAGATAAATTAAATTCTTTTCTCAATCTATCAGCAAATTCGGGTACAAAGGTCGCCTGAAAGGGAGGCCTGTCGGTTTCTAAATGATTTAAAGCACGAATAACTCTATCTCTGTGTGTCATTGTAAATCAGGTTTATAAGGTATAATTAAACAATTAATTTTATTTTACTTCATTCTTTCTAACGAGGCATTGACTCCATATTTTTGATATGAGGTATTAAATCTATTTGAAAAGGATAATACGAGTATTTTGCCCACTAATTAGTGTCTGTCCATAAAATCGAGAGTTTGATCTATAATGTTCAAGTTCGAGGCGTGTGAAAAATCTAAATCGCAGAATACTAATGTATTTGAGGATTTAGATTTTGAGCAACAACGAATAAATTGGACATTATAGACGAACTCTAATTAGTTGGGGTTATCTTCAATATTATCGTCTCGTGTGCTTTTACTTTAGAACTAAAAGAATTTTTAACATTCGCAAAATTTTTATCGTTCCAAATATCGCGCACTTTGCATTTTGTTGGCATCTTAATGTCATGAAAGTTTACCGTTATTTTATCATCGTTTTCACTTCTGTTAAAAAGCGCTACAGCTACAGAACTGTCGCTTAGCGGTTTAGGCCATACTTGCAATACTCCGTTTTTATACTCCTTTACTACCCGGCCCTGGATTCCAAGTTTATCTTGGTTTATCGCGATTATTTCTTTATTCATAATAGTATTTTTAGTATGTTCCGACATATTAAAAACATCATTTCCTAAAAACAATGGTGAAGCCATGATCGACCACATGGAAAATTGTGTACGTTCTTCTCTTTCGTTTAACCCCCCTGGTAAACCTACCACTAGCATATCGGCATAATTCCAACCCTTACCGGGACCAACATACTTTGGATTTGGATGACGGTTTTTATCAATGTTACGTAGCAGTGCTTCCCATTTTCCACCCAGAAACTCACCCCCGAAAATAAGGTCAATATCTCCACTGGTACGCCACATATGACCAGCCTCGCGTCCCCAGATCCATGGTTCTTTTAAGCCCCAGCAACAAATTTCGATATTAAATGCTTCTTTACCAGTTTTATCAAATGCCCTCTTAAATTCTTTGAACTGAGTTTCGGGATCGAGGTTCATTTCATTACCACCGCACCAGTCAATTTTTACGCCGTCGAAACCCCATTCAACCAATCGTTGTGCATCTTCATAATAATATGAATACGAACCGGTATCAATACAACAACAAACACCTCGACCAGCATCAAGATAATTACGTACTTTTAATCCACGTTCGTGTATGTAATCTACTACTGGTTTAAATCCATTGGGAAACGTCAAAGAATCTGCCTGCAATACGCCATTATCATCCCGATAATGGGCATTACATTCAATAGTTAAATAGGTATAACCCAAGTCTCGCAAACCAGAACTAACAAAATAATCAGCAAGTTCTTTATGGAATGTGTTGTCCCATTGATATGAATTACCACAATGGTCAATATTCCAGGGTTCCCAGCCCATTGGAGGAGTTGAGTTAAAATTATTTTGTGAAAAAAGATTTAAACTATTATTCATAATTAGAATAATAAATACACCCTTTACAAAAACTGATACTTTCTTTTTCATTTGATTGTAATTTAAATTATTTAACTGATTTTGTCCTTGTTTTTCATTGTTAATCCTTGACGCACCGCACAGAAAACCCAAAGTTTTTTATATCGGTGTTCCTGCCCATGGCACTATTAAAATAAAAGATGAACCGGGACCATGCCTTGCCGGTATCGCTCTCGGTAGCTGACCACCAATACCCGTAATCTCCGAGGTTGAAATAATCCCCACTGTAAATAGTGGGGTGGTACCCCCCCGGGATGGCATGAAAACCCGTGTTGCCAAATTCTGCATCGCTTTCCAATGCCCCGTCAGTCCACAAACCTTTAAAGCCGGAAAGTTTGCTGCCTTCATTGGTGCCCCGCATCCCATCATTATCAGCTTCACCTGAAGACATACCCAGGGTCATTTCAAGTTCTTTCCAATCATTGTCCGTGGGCACATGCCAGCCCGTGGGGCACAGTTTACCTGTTTCTATCGTGTACCAGTTGTACAGGGCGCCATATGTTTGGGCATACGCGGCACTGTCATTTTCATACCAGCAAAAACCATCCGAGCTTAAATTGCTCCATACGCCGTGTGATTCATATAATGGTATTTCGGCACCATCGTTGTATTTGGTAGTCCTCAGGTTTTCTGTCATCCATACTTGTCCGCCTATTATTGTTATATTGTATTCATTTCCTTCTATGTCAGCAAGTTTGGCCATGCCATTCGCGACTTCCAATTGAAAAA
>CAZKIR010000552.1:1815-2773 GCA_964552835.1 uncultured Bacteroidales bacterium | reverse complement strand
ATGGTGCATTTAGAAATGCCGTTGTTGGTCCCTAACCATAAAATACCCTTGTTGTCTTCAATAATGCTTTTCACGGCATTGGAAGGCAACCCGTCTTTTACGGTGTAGGCATGGAAGGTTTCGCTTGCCCCGTCAAACCGGTATAGCCCAGATTGGGTGCCCAGCCATACGTCAGGCCCGTGTTTTGATTTGTAGACGGTATAAACAGTATTGAAAAGGGCACCAGAGTTTCCTGAATTCTGGTTGTTATATACCGACAAAGTTTTTTCTTGTAGCTTGGCCACGTAAAACGAAGGACCGGCAAAATATACCGTATTTTCATTGTCAGTGGTTACGGTTTTTAAGCTGATCTTGCCCCTTGATGCCCGGTTAAAAACCAAATCAGACAGGGAACCGCTTTTCCCGGACTGCAGGTCAAAATAATAACAATCATCATTTCCGGCGATAAACAGGATGGAATCTTTATATGCCGCGATATCCCTTATATAAATAAGTTCATCGGGTTTATGGGGTTTGAAGATGCGCACATGTGATTTTTGTATTCCAGATGGCCCGATTACATCAATGCCTGATCGCACTGAAAATAAATACATCCTATCGGCTTGGTCCTGATATAAGCCGGTATGTACGTTAGAGGATAATGAGTATGGTGCAGGGGCATTCTTTGTATAGTATGTATACGCGTTATTCTCCCGGTCGATTACATTGGCCCCTTTCCCGTCGATGCTGGCCCAGATCCTGCCATTTCGGTCAATGGTTATTGCATTTACTACATTGCCATTCAGGGATGGTTTCCCGGGAATGGAATAATAATTGGCAAAAATATTTTGGTTGCTGGCCGGGTTCATGTAGCATATACCTTTGTTCCAGGAACCAAACCAGTAGTTTCCCCGGGGGTCGCTATAAATTACCCTGATGATATCGGAAACCAGGCTATTGGGATCGAAGGGGTCATGCT
>CAZKIR010000552.1:0-1805 GCA_964552835.1 uncultured Bacteroidales bacterium | reverse complement strand
ATGCTGTGTATAAAACCGGGTATCACCATCAATCCGGGTAACCCCTGGTACAGAGTACCAGTAGTCCCCGTGAATATCAACTTCGGCCCCGCCTATGTATACTTCCCTAGAACCAGGGTGTAGTAGGTCCCCGGATTCAAGTTTCATCGTGCCCTGGTTTTGGTCGATAATGACCAAATCATCATCCGCGGCGGCATATATAATATTGCCCGGCGTGCAGTTGATCCTTTGTGCCCAGCCAATTCCCTTTCCGTCCACCTTATCAATAGATTCAGTTTTTCCTGTCTTTAGGCCGTATTTTATAAGCCCGTTTCGATAGGTGGTAAACCATATATTTGATGAATAATCCACCGTTGCTTCAAAAGTGTTTTTATTTTTTATTGCACCTGATGGAAAATCGCGGGTTTCCCCTGTAAGCGCGTTAAAAATTACAGGGCCCCGATAAGAGGTTAATAATAATTTGGCACTGTCGTATTGCACGATGTCCGTCACTTCAACTGCATCTCCCATGTTTTCCTTCGCGGGAAAGAAATGCTGAAAATTGTCCAGGTTCGGGTTATACCTGCTAAGCCCATTCCCGGCATAACTTATCCACAAGGTGTTGGCCTTATCAATAAACAATGCTATTACCGAATTACGTAAAAGGCTCGCGGTATCGTTTCTATCATGCATGTACACTTCTATATCAAGCCCATTAAAGCGATTAAGGCCATTCGAGGTGGCAATCCAGGTAAAGCCGTCGGCGTCCTGGACGATGTCATTGATCTCGTCGCTGGACAGGCCATTATTGGTATTCAAAAGGTTGAAATGATAGTTTTTTTCAACAAATGTCCGGTCTTGGCCAAATCCCGTTGTTAAAGGGCAACTTAAAAGGGCAATATAGACAAGCAATATTTTCTGTGGCATGTGAAAAATGGATTTAGTATAATAAATGCAAAAAAAAGGTAATTTATTGTTTTTTTACGGTCAGCAAGACGAATATGTTCCAAATAGGTTATTTAATGGAAATTAAACCCCTTGTTGTTTAGTGAAGTCATATTTTTTGCACGATATGCTATTCGGGAAAATAGTCTTGGGGTTATTTTTGTCATTAGTCATAAAAAATAAAATATAGGCCAATGAAAAAGAAAAACTACGAGAATCAATTTCCTTTACCTGGCAGATAAGTTTGCCATCCCGGTAATTTTTTTACCTATTACCGGGATGGATATGCTGTTTTTAAATATTTTTTTTACTAACCAAAATTTAATGTCATGAAAATAAAATTAATTTTTATCAGCTTTCTTGTATCAACCATCCTTGTCCATTCACAAACACGCGACCCATGGCTATGGCCGTTTGACAAGGAGTCGATATGGAACATGCCCATTCATAACAATGCAGACTATAAAGATGCCAATATGACTGGTGCTGATTGGGTTGGATTTGATGTACAACATTTTCTAAAAATGAACAGTTCTGATCCCTTGCGGGACGTTCATTCAAACAATGGCTGGACAGAACGATGCACATCTACGGGTGATCAGGGTTATGATTTACACATCCCCGATGGCTGGACGGTAGCACCCGATGGTTCCAGCCCTTATGGAAATACTCCGAACAGCGGGTTTGCCTTTTTAAAACCTGGCAGTGATAAAATGATGCAGGGACAAATATTGGCCCGATGCAATAATACCGGAAACATCTATTATCCATCGTGGGTTAATCCGGATAATGAGGTAAGCATTTTCGGCGATGGTCTGAGTCCATCCGGAGTAGTTGGACATGGTGCTTCTCACATGAATGCCTTAGGGGGAGCCCTGCGT
>CAZKIR010000551.1:0-2776 GCA_964552835.1 uncultured Bacteroidales bacterium | reverse complement strand
CTTCCCCTATAGAATTCAGTATCCAGGACGTAAGCTGTCATGGTGGCCAGGATGCTCGATTCAGGTAGATATAAACGGGGCAAGTGAAGAATCTTCCTACTTGTACAAGCTATACGCCGGTAAGGAAGAAATCCTTTCCAAGGCATCAGGTGCCGCTTGTCAATTTGATAGCCTGGAAGCCAACCAATACCAACTAAAAATACTGGATGGGACAAACAATATCATCGCCAGGGCAGACAGCATTCTCGTGGATCAACCGGCTAAATTAACCATTGAAAATATCATTTGCAGCAGGGCGCTTAGTTGTTCAGGCTGCCAGGATGCCGTGTTAAAGGCAACCGTAAGTGGTGGTGTCCCTCCCTATACCTATCGCTGGTATCAGGAAACCGGTCCCGAAACCCATGAAATGCTTTCCGAAAATTTAACATTGCAAGATATAGGGGAAGGAAAATACATTTTCGAGCTCAACGACACGCACCAATGCGGTACGACATATCGTGCCATATACTTTTTCGGGATGAATGAAAAATTCAAAGACAGTATTCTAACGGAATAATCTGAAAAAAATGAGAAGAAAGAATAAAATATTATCGCTGCTGATAGTCACCCTGGTATTTCCCATCATTCATGTATGGGCCGGGAACCTTACCGTCACCAAACAAGACATCAAGTGCCATGACGATACCACGACTTCGTTTATTCAAGTAGAAATACAAAATTTGGGGACTAGTGTTGCACCATACCAATATGAATTGTTTAAAGACAATTACACTGGCAAATTAGTAGCAACGGTAAAGCATAATGAAGATACAGCAAATTTCGACAGTTTACCTGCTTACAATAATTATTACGTGCTTGTTACAGATGCAAACCTTGATATTATCGCGAACCAAGGCGGAATAAAAATCAACAACCCGGAAGAATTTATCCTGGACAGTGTAACCTGTGCTACCCCTTTGTCATGTTACGACGGCAACGACGCACGGTTACAAGCCCACGTGAGCGGGGGTACAGCCCCGTATTCCGCCTTGTGGCTACAGGAAACCGGCCCTGGAAATTATGATACCCTGGCATCTACAACATTAACCTCTTCTAATCTCGGGCAAGGAAAATATAGAATTGAAGTGGACGATACTTACGGGTGCCGTGATGGCAATGATGTATTAACGAAATTCTTTTATCGCTTTGATGGAAGTGAATTCAACGATTGCATACCACCGCAACTCACGATCAACTCAACCGAAAAAACAAACACCTGTAGCGGTTCTGATAATGGTACCATTACTATAACTGGAGAAGGGGGTACACCTTATTACCAGTATGGCGTGGTAAACACGGCCACCGACGACACCACGGGCCCCCAGGTCAACCAAACCGTGACCGGGCTGGCCGCGGGTGATTACAAAGCATTGCTATGGGATGCCAACGACTGTTTAACTGAAAGCGGTTCCACCATCACCATCGCAACAATCCCCTCTCCCACCGCCGACGCGGGATCAAATAATACCATTTGCGAGGGCGAAAACACCACCTTGGGCGGTTCGCCCACTGCCAGCGGCGGAAACGGCAGCCCCTATTCCTATGCCTGGAGCCCTTCTGCCAGCCTTAACGATGATGAGGTTGAAAACCCGATAGCTACCCCAGTCGCTAATACCACTTATACCGTGACTGTAACAGATAATACAGGTTGCACGGGCACAGATGATGTTGTTATCACTGTTACCCCTGCCCCAACAGCCAACGCCGGAAGCGATGAAGAAACCTGTATGAATGTTGACTTCGATTTATCTACATCTACCACAACACCAAGTGCAACAAACCAAACTTCAATTAGTTGGGATGATGGTGGACAAGGTGGATCCTTTGATGACAATACCCTTTTAGAACCTGTCTACACGCCACCAGCCGATTATACTGGAATGATAACGTTGACCATTACCGTGACCGGAAATGCACCATGCTCTCCAACAAGTGATGAAATGACATTAACGGTTAAACCAGAACCAACAGCCAATGCCGGAAGTGATGAACAAACTTGTATTGACACCGATTTTGACCTATCCAACTCCTCTACCGCACCAACGGCCTCTGACTATAGCTCACTTAGCTGGAGCGACAACGGCGCGGGGGGATCCTTCGACGACAATACCAGTTTAATGCCCGTTTACACCCCGCCGGCCGCGTTCACCGGGAACATTACCCTTACACTAACAGCCAACGGGAACGCGAGCTGTGCTGCAGTATCCGACGACATGACCATGACCGTGACACCCGAACCAACAGTAGACGCGGGAAGCAACGAGGAAACCTGCATGGACATAGGTTTTGACCTTTCTACATCTTCTACTGCCCCCACGGCTTCAAATTACAGTTCACTACTTTGGGATGATGGCGGTCAAGGCGGAACTTTTGATGATGCGACCAGTCTAACGCCCGTGTATACCCCACCCAACGGTTTCACAGGGTATATCACCTTAACCCTAACAGCCAATGGAAACGCGAATTGCAATCCAGTATCAGATAATATGGTACTTACCGTTCAATCGCCACCAACCGCCAACGCGGGAAATGACACGATCCTTTGCTACGAGTCACAATATGCAGTTACCGGTGCAGATACCAACAATGCCGCGACCATTTTATGGACCAGTTCCGGCGATGGAAATTTTGACGACGATGATATAATTGATCCGGTATATACCCCGGGTCCACAAGATTTAGCTAACCGGAGCGTAAAATTATACTTACATGCAACCGGTACAGCGGCTTGCGGTAC
>CAZKIR010000550.1:0-2781 GCA_964552835.1 uncultured Bacteroidales bacterium | reverse complement strand
GGCCAATTGGGCAAAATATTTTATATGTTCCGGGGTGGTGCCACAGCAACCCCCGATAATGTTCACGTGCTTGTTGTCCAGGAATCCTTTTACAATTTCGGCCATTTCCCGTGCCAACTGATCATACTCGCCAAACTGGTTGGGTAGTCCGGCATTGGGATGGGCACTGGTGTAAAAGTGGGTTTTGGCAGACAACTCGGCCAGGTAAGGGGCGAGCTCGTTCGCGCCCAGCGCGCAATTCAAGCCCAGGCTCAACAGTTCCACGTGCGATACCGAATGTATAAATGCTTCCAGGGTTTGGCCCGAGAGGGTCCGCCCACTGGCATCGGTAATAGTTCCTGAAACC
Source organism: uncultured Bacteroidales bacterium (assembly GCA_964552835.1). Taxonomy (GTDB): domain Bacteria; phylum Bacteroidota; class Bacteroidia; order Bacteroidales; family CAYFUP01; genus CAZKIR01. Next base: position 2,435 of record CAZKIR010000550.1, on the reverse strand, counting down.
ATGATGGGCAAGTGCACGCCCATTTCTTCAAATACTTCTTCGATGGCATACAGGGCGGCTTTTGCGTTCAGGGTGTCAAACACGGTTTCTACCAGCAGCAAGTCCACCCCACCTTCTATCAGTCCCCTGGCTTGCCCGGCATAGGCTTCACGCATGTCGTCGAAAGTTACATCGCGATAAGCCGGGTCTTCTACCTTGGGCGAGATGGAAGCTGTTTTGCTGGTGGGGCCCATTGAACCGGCCACGAAACGGGGTTTGCCCGGCGTTTTTTGGGTCATCGTGTCAGCCGCCACCCGGGCCACCCGGGCCGATTCCTTGTTCAAGTCGTGCACCAGGTCTTCCAGGTGATAGTCGGCTTGTGAGATGGTGGTGCTGTTAAAGGTATTGGTTTCAATAATGTCGGCACCGGCTTCCAAGAAGCGGGTATGTAATGCTTCGATTATGCCTGGCTGGGTAATTGAAAGCAAATCATTGTTGCCTTTTAGCTCATGGGAAAAATCCTTGAAACGTTTGCCCCTGAAATCTTGTTCTTCCAGCTTGTATTTTTGGATCATGGTGCCCATGGCCCCGTCCAAAACCAGTACCTTCTTTTTTATTTCTTCTCGTATATCTTTGATAATCATTGTTCTTTATTTTTCAATCTCCGCGAAGATATGGTAAATTTTAAGGCTTTCGGGTTTGAAACAGCCATGAAAACCATGGTTCATGAATCATGAAAAAGAAAAGCCCTTATCTCTTCTTACCGTGAATAAATCGAATATATTGTAATAACCCCAGGTAATTTTTTTTGTTCAACCAACTTTTTTAGCCTTATCCATGATGTTTTTTATTCAATATTCAGCACTCGGCCTAATATTTTTTGACCCTGTTAAGTATTTCTTTGATTTTTGCCAGGTGTTCCGGTGTAGTCCCGCAACAGCCCCCGATAATATTGGCTCCTGCATCCACTAGGCCTTGCACGTGACTGGCTGTTTCCCCGGGGGTTTCCGGAAATACGGTTTCCCCCTCCTCGTACTGGGGCATTCCCGCGTTAGCATGTACCACCACCGGTATATTTAGCTCTGTTTGCCGGATTTCTTTCACGATGTCGATCATGTTTTCCATCCCGTTGCCGCAATTAGTACCAATCAAATCTGCCCCCGCGCTCTCGAGTGCAGTTACCATATTTTTTCAAGCAAAGAAACCATAATACAAATGTTTTAAATTTTTAGTAAAAGTTATTTTCTGGCAGCTTCTTAGCACCAGATAAAAATAAAAAATAAACTTGGACGATGGGTTATCCAAGTTTATTTTTTGTCATATTTTATGTTGCACCAGGTAATTAATTCATGTTATCCAAGTAATGTTCTATTGGTTTGGTCACGGGTGGACAAAACTTGAATGAATCTTTAATGGTTTCAAATACATCGATCGTGGCCCTCGACTTGTTCAAGGTGTAAAAATGGATGCCTGGTGCCCCTTTCTCGAGCAATTCCTGGCATTGTTTTATGGTATAATCCACGCCAATTTGGTATGATTTGGCCGGGTCGTCCTGGTGTGGTTCCAAAGCCATGGCCAGTTCTTCCGGTATCTCGGAGTTGCTGAACCCAACGATGCGTTTGATTTGTTTAAAACTGGTAATCGGGATGATGCCCGGGATAATCCGTTTATTGATGCCCGCTTCCCGTGTCTTTTCCAGGAAGTTAAAATAATGTTTGTTATCGAAGAAAACCTGGGTTACCAGGAAATCGGCCCCGCTGTCAACTTTTTTCTTTAAAAAGCGAATGTCTTCTTCTGGGCTTTTTGATTCAAAATGAATTTCCGGGTAAGCTGCCCCGCCGATGCAAAACTGATCCAGTTTTTTAGTGTATTCAATCAAGTCGCTGGCATGCTGAAATTGGTCGGATTTGGGCACGAAAGTTTTTTCTCCCTTCGGGGGATCGCCCCTCAACAGCATGAGATTTTTGATGTTGTTCTCGTGCAGTTTTTTCAAGTCGTTGGCCACTTTATCGCGGGTCGCGTTCACGCAAGTGTAATGCGCCATGGTGGCCATATCGATTTTATTTTGTAGCAGGTCTACCAGGTTAAAGGTACGCTCTTGCGTGGAGCCGCCTGCCCCATAGGTTACCGATACAAACGAGGGATCCATTTTCATCAACCGTCCCACGTGTATACCAAATTCTACAGCGGAAATTTCATCTTTCGGGGGGAAAAATTCAAATGAAAAGGTGATTTTTTCCTTCTTGAAGACGTCTGAAATTTTCATAATTTAGGTGTTTTTGATGGTTTCAATTTCCTTTTTTACATGGTGCCATTGTTCGTTGGTCAGTTTGGCGCCCATTATTTCTACCACGTTCCCGGCTACCAGCGAACCGATCTTGCCGCATTGCACCAGGCTAAGGCCTTTTATCAAGCCGTAGATAAACCCGGCCGCGTACGCGTCGCCAGCCCCGGTG
>CAZKIR010000549.1:0-2784 GCA_964552835.1 uncultured Bacteroidales bacterium | reverse complement strand
TCTTTTCCAGAGAAAGCCCCACCACCGTGGGCGCCTTTTCCGCCATAGGTGTCCACGATAATCTTACGGCCCGTGAGCCCGGCATCACCATGTGGCCCGCCAATCACGAATTTCCCGGTCGGGTTCACGTGGTACTTGATATCGTTACCAAATAATTTTTGTACCCTTTCCGGGTAAGTTGCTTTTACCCTTGGGATCAAGATATTGATGATATCTTTCTTGATTTGTTCGTTTGAAACGTCTTCGTCGTGTTGGGTAGAAACCACGATGGTGTCCACGCGCACGGGCTTGTTGTCCTTGTCGTATTCAACCGTTACCTGTGATTTGGAATCCGGTGCCAGGTAGGTCATTTCTTCCCCTTTTTTCCGGATTTTTACCAATTCTTGTAATATGCGGTGCGAAAGGTCGATGGGCAAGGGCATGTAATTGTCGGTTTCGTTGGTAGCGTAACCGAACATCATGCCCTGGTCGCCGGCACCTTGCTCTTCTTCGCTTCCCCTGTCCACTCCTTGGCGGATGTCAGAAGATTGCTCGTGAATGGCGTTCATCACCCCGCAAGAGTCGGATTGGAATTTATACTCGGCCTTGGTGTAGCCGATATTTTTAATTACCTCACGGGCAACTTGTTGTACGTCTATATACGTTTCGGTTTTTATTTCACCGCCCACGATTACCAAACCTGTGGTCACGAAGGTTTCGCAAGCGCATTTCGATTCTGGATCTGCGGTTAACAGGGCGTCTAAAACGGCATCGGATATTTGGTCGCTCACCTTATCGGGATGCCCTTCCGATACGGATTCTGATGTTATTAAACGTGGCATAATTTAAATTTTTGTTTTTAATGATTAATAAGTGTAATCTTCTTCTTTGTATGGCCCTTCAATGGGATAGCCCAGGTATTCGGATTGTTCCTTGGTCAATTTTGTCAACTTCACGCCAACATGTTCCAGGTGCGCGTTGGCCACTTCTTCGTCCAATTTCTTGGGAAGCCTGTACACGTCGATTTTCCGGTCGTTTTGCCAAAGGTCAATTTGTGCCAATACCTGGTTCGAGAACGAGTTGCTCATCACGAAAGAGGGATGGCCTGTAGCACAGCCCAAGTTTACCAAACGCCCGCCGGCCAGCAAGATGATGGAATGTCCATCTTCAAAATGGTACAAGTCAACTTGTGGTTTGATGTTTTCTTTGCGAACAGTCTTGTCGTCTTCCATTCTTTCAACTTGTATCTCGTTGTCAAAATGGCCAATATTACAAACAATGGCTTTATCTTTCATTTTTTTCATGTGGTCCAGGGTAATCACGTCCTTGTTACCGGTCGCGGTCACGTATATGTCTGCCTGGTCCAGCACGTCTTCGACGGTCAATACCTGGAACCCTTCCATGGAGGCCTGAAGGGCGCATATCGGGTCTACCTCGGTTACTACCACGCGGGCACCGTAATTTTTAAACGCGTTGGCACAACCTTTTCCAACACCACCGTATCCACATACCACGGCCATTTTACCAGCGATCATGATATCGGTGGCGCGTTTGATCCCGTCGATAAGGGATTCGCGGTTCCCGTAAAGGTTATCAAATTTTGATTTGGTTATAGAGTCGTTCACGTTTATGGCCGGGAACAATAGGGTACCGTTGTTCCTCGATTGCACCAAGCGGTGTACGCCGGTGGTGGTTTCTTCCGAAGTGCCTTTGAATTCCTTCAAAATCCGGTGCCACTTGTCTCCGTCTTGCTCGTGTACTTGCTTTAACCTCTTTATCAGGGCAATCTCGTCCCAGGCTTCAGCTTGTTTGTCCAGTATGCTTGGGTCCTTTTCGGCTTGGTAACCCATGGTCAGCATCAGGCCACCGTCCCCGCCATCGTCCACGATAAGATTTGGTCCTTTCCCACCGGGAAAAGTCATGGCTTGCGCGGTACACCACCAGTACTCGTCGAGGGTTTCCCCTTTCCACGCGAACACGGGGACGCCTTCCTTGGCAATCGCGGCAGCCGCCTCGTCTTGCGTGGAATAAATATTGCAACTGGCCCAGCGAATGTCTGCGCCCAGGGCCGCCAGGGTTTCTATTAACACGGCCGTTTGAATGGTCATGTGCAAGGAACCCATGATCCTGGCACCTTTCAAAGGTTTCTCGCCAGCATATTTTTTTCTCAGGTTCATTAAACCCGGCATCTCGTGTTCTGCCAGTTCAATTTCCTTGCGTCCCCATTCGGCAAGGCCAATATCCTTAACCTTGTAAGGAAGGGTTTCATCAATTTTGTCAAAAATGCTCATTTTTACTATTTATTAATTGTTTTTATAAATGTTTTTTATTGTTTGATAAAATGAAAAATGCCCCAGGTGAGGTTTCCTTGTTTTCCCCCGTTAATCCAGTGTTTTAAGCCTTTTTTCATGTTTTGGATATAATTTTCGGACACTTTTCCTTTTAGTTTGCCCATGTTTTTCTCAGTCTCTTCCAATACCACCGAATAATGTTTTACCAGCTGGTCTTGCAATTCTTCAAAAGTAATAAATTTTAAGCTTTCTTCTTCACAAGCTTTTTGGTAAAATGCAGGTGAGCCCAGGGATGATAGGTTTATCCGGTCGTACACGGGTTGCAACAAGCTTTCGTCGCAATGGTTGGTTTGCATGGGATCCGTAAAAATCATCTCGCCCCCTTTTTTTAACACCCGGGCTGCTTCTGTTATTACTTTTCGCCGTTCGCCGCTATGCAGTATGGCATCTTCCGACCAAACGATATCAAAGGTTTCGTCTTCAAAAGGAATGTCTTCAAAACTTCCGTCCACCA
>CAZKIR010000548.1:1512-2787 GCA_964552835.1 uncultured Bacteroidales bacterium | reverse complement strand
GCAATGGAGGCACGTTTCGCTTATTTAAAGAAACCAATGGAATTGCTTATATGACAAGAAGTGGCTCTACAACTAGAGGAATCAGCATTAATAATGATGGAAATGTTGGAATTAAAGGCTCCCCTAGTACTTCATACCCCCTAAAAGTTTATGGCCGTGCCGAGGTTACCGATGATTTATTTGTAAAAGATAATTTATATTTAACAGATGGCATTTTCGGAATAGATCGCATGTGGAGAAGTAGTGCATATGGGAAAATATATTTTGGAACTTTAAATGGCCCAACATTAAAAATTGTAGGTGGCACAGAATCCGATTACGCCCTAAGGGTTGAAGGTGATACTTGGACAACCGGTGGGAATTGGGACGGATCTGATGGAAGGTTAAAAAAAAATATAGACACCTTAAACAGTAATGAAATTTTGGAAAAGATTAAAAGAATAAAAGGGAGGAAGTATAATTTTAAAAATCGTGATGAATTAATCCAATTGCACCAGAACAAAGAAATGGTATTTGGTATAGATACCATTGACATTGAACAAGAAGACAGCTTAAATACCACAGGTACCAAAAATAATACCGCAATTGGCCCGGGAAAAAAGAACGCTAATAAGAAGTATGAAAAAGTTATTTCAAAGGACGGAAGGCAATATGGTATTGTCATCAATGCCCCTGAATTATCGAGTAAAAAACAATATGGTTTAATTGCCCAAGAAATTAAAGACGAGTTTCCAGAACTCGTGAAATTTGATTCTACTTCTATGATGTACGGGATTAATTATGAAGGTTTCATACCCGTGTTAATAGAAGCCGTGAAAGTCCAGCAAAAGCAAATTAACAAGGGGAAACAGAAAATCCAAAGTCAGCACGAACGAATAAATACCCTTGAAAACGCCCTTCTAATACAACAAAAAGCCATTGCCAGGATTGAAAAACAATTGGGCATTAAAGAGGAAGATCCGGTATCCAACATTGTACCCGGTAAACGAAACAAGGGGGCTGGAAATTCAGAAAACACGGTTGAAAACGGGAATTAAAGTAGTCATGGCATATGGTTATCAGTATTTCATGAAACAAACATTTTCGTATTAAATGTCCATTAAAAAATTATCACATGAAAAAAGGAATTATTATCACGGCTTATCTACTCTTGTCTTCACTTGCCGGGGTGTGCCAACAAATGTATAAATATAGCTATGATGCAAGCGGGAACCGAATAAGCCGGGCAATTTGCCCGGGCAAAATAGAATATGGTGTTATTGATGTTCACCAGGC
>CAZKIR010000548.1:0-1502 GCA_964552835.1 uncultured Bacteroidales bacterium | reverse complement strand
AACGAGTGGACAAGGGTAGAATATTTGGAGGACTTTTACAACCCGACCGTTTTCATGGGCCCTATTTCCTATAACGGGGGCGATCCATCCACCTTGAAAGTAAGAAATGTAACAACAGCTTCCTTCGAGTTTCAGGTTAACGAGTGGGATTACCGGGACGGGGCACATACCAATGAAGAGATTGGTTATATCGTGGTAGACCAAAGTATTGAAATATATGAAACCTTGAAGATGTTAACAGGCCAAATAGTTAACGTCGGTTACAATTTTAAAAGATACGATTTTTTACGCTCCTTTGCTACCACACCAATTGTCCTTGCGCAGGTCATCTCGAATAATGTAAGTGGTATGGCCATGGTACCCAGGATTAAAAATATATCAGCTTCAGGATTTGATATGAAATTACAGGTAGAAGAAAGACTTTCTTCGATTACCGGTTATCTACCTAAAGAAAATGTAAATTACATCGCCATCGAACCAGGAATATATGATTACCAGGGTAATTTTTTAAAAGCAGGGGTGTTCTCGGATGTTAATAGTTCATTTACACGAAGATACTTTGGTGTTTCATCGTATTACCCCCCGGCTTTCCTTGGCATGATAATGTCTTATGAAGATAGTGATCCGGTCAATTTAAGGTACAAGGGCCTTAGCCCGTCATCCGTGGAGGTATTTTGCGAGGAAGAACAATCATTTGACAGTGAAACGAGCCATGCCAATGAAGATATTGCTTATATGGTTATTGAAAATCCAACAAAACAAAATAAAAGTACCAGTCTTGTTTTTCATGACCAACAAGATACAACCCGAAAAGACGACCCCACGGCCATTGAATTTTCCGGGAACATTGAAATTTACCCTAACCCAGCTTCTAAACATGTTTTCGTGAAAATAGGCAATGAAAATTGGCTTGGTGGAACTATTTGTTTATTTGATCTCTCGGGGAGAAAACTATTTGAAAATAATGTTACTAGCATTCAAAACAAGATTCACCTGGATGGCTTAAGTGAAGGTGCATATATCTTAGAATTAAAAACAGGTACTGATTTTAATGGTGAAAGAAAAGTACGCGAAATTATTATTAAACAGTAAGAATTTACTTATCATTTAACAGGTTATAAAAATGAAAAATCGAGTATTTGTCACATACATATTATTAATCATACAAGCAACATGGGGGGTTTCCCAATCACCCGAAAAAGTAATACGTTTGGATGACCCAATTCGTTTATCAAAAGATTACGTTGCAAGGGATGCCATTATATTTAAACGAGGGTTTTCTTTTGATCCCTTTTTTGAAAGCAGTACGTTTTCAGCAAGTATTGATGAAAGACTAGTGCTTAACGTCGATTATGAAGAAGATCCGGTGGACCCAGACAATCGGGATTTGAATACAAGCCATCTAGTAGGAACTACAAGGGGTGTGGCAAATGTTACGCCCACCGGTGCGGCCACCTACCAGGTGCCGATATTTTCATCGCCCGGTACGGCGGGCATGCAAC
>CAZKIR010000547.1:0-2790 GCA_964552835.1 uncultured Bacteroidales bacterium | reverse complement strand
TAATAAATGGAAAAATTTCTTTCAAGGCATACGATCCAACCGTGGAAATGACCCTGGCCGCGCGGGTTTCTTGCTGGCCTTCCCGGGCATAGGCAACAGCGTAGCCTTTATCGGCAGGCTTTACTTGAATGCCCTGGCAACCGGTCAGCACGTTTTCTTCCCCGATAGCCTTCACGAGGGCCTTTATCAAGTTGCCCAATCCCCCTTTCACGGAAAAAACATCGCGGGTGGCACGTTTTTCCAGTTCACTCTTGGATCCTTTCTTTTTCGCGATAGCCCCCCTGATAAAACTGCCATACTGCTGTTCGAGCTTGTACAATTTTGGCAGCGCGTAACGGGGCACCAACTCATCCGGGTTACCCGCGTAAATACCTGATATAAAGGGATCGACAGCATAATCCAAAAAACTTTTTCCCAACCGTCTTTTCACCATGTCCGATAAAACCTCCATGGGCCCCTCCCCCTTTTTCCGGAAAGGCTCGCCCAACACGCGGATTTTATCACGGAAAGTGAACAAGGGCGTGTTAATAGCCCCTTTCAAGCTTGATGGCAAGGGGTGCCAGGCATTTCCTTTCCATATCAAGCGCTTTTTAGCGGATAAATTGGCGATTTCCAACCCGCATTTTCCTTGCAAATCATCAAAAAGCTGCACCGTCTCGGGATTTGACAAAACGCCCGTGTTAGGGCCGGTTTCAACAATAAAGCCATTGTCCACACGGGTTTGGATCACCCCGCCAGGCCCTTCATTTTTTTCCAACACGAGCACTGGATGGCCCTGTTTTTTAAGGTAAAAAGCAGTTACCAGGCCGGTAAGGCCAGCGCCAATAATGATAACACCTGTTTGCATAATATTCATAGAAAAAACAGTTAAATGGATCGGGAAAATCGTGTATTCGCGTCATATAACCCCGGGTCCAAGGCGCCAGCGATGTTCCGGATAAAAAACTTGCCCATGCCCGTGAGTTTCATCTCATTTTCATCATAATCAACCAAGCCGTCCAGCCCGAGTTCATGAAAGCGGACTTCATCATACCCGGTCATTTGCTTTAATTGGCTGGCATCCACGCCAAACTTTTTAGCCATAGCTGGCCATGACAAGTACTTGTTGCACATGATCTGGTTGATGATTTCCCGGCAAATGGATTCTTGCCGGCTAAGCACGTGCCCTTTCTCGATAGCCGGTTTTCCCTGGTGGATAGAATCAATATACCGGCCTATATCTTTGGTATTTTGCAAGTAGGCTTTCCCGAGCTGGGTAATGGCCGAGATACCAAAGGCATAGACTTGCCCCGTGGTACGTTGCGTGCAATATCCCTGAAAATTCCGGTGCAGGGCCCGTTCGTGCAGGGCCAGGCTCAATTCATCCGAGGGTTTCGCGTAATGGTCCAGGCCAATGGGAACATAACCACTTTCGGTTAAGAGTTGATAGGCTGCCTCGAAAAAAGAAACCTTGGTTTCGGCACCCGGAAGCTGATATTCTTCCAGCTTTTTCTGCATGGGTTTCACCCAGGGCACGTGGGCATAGGAAAAGGTGACCAGCCGGTCGGGCTGCAGGGCAAGTGCTGTATGCACATTCTCGGGAAAGTTTTCCAGGCTTTGACCCGGCAGGCCATACATCAAATCAAGGTTTACCGCCGTGCCCCCACCCTGCCGGATGTGTTCGATAAGACGGGCAACGGGTATTTTAGGGGGTTCCCGGCGTACTTTTTCCAATACTTCCTGGTGAAAATCTTGTATGCCCAGGCTAAAACGGTTAAAGCCCATTTTTTTCAATTCCCTGATATATTGTTCGTCCAGGTAGGCCGGGTGGCACTCGATGGCGATCTCGGGCCGGTCAATAAGCCCGAAGGTTTGATGGACATTTTCCATGATACTGGCCAGATGGCTTGAAGAAACCGAATTTGGCGTACCGCCCCCGAAGTGCACCTGCGAGACCTTCCGGTTTTTATCCAGCCGGGCGGCAAACAAGGCCACTTCTTTTTCCATGGACTGGAAATACTTGTCGATGGTTTCCTGATCCGGCAAACGGCATGAATTGCAACCACAATACAAGCACATTTGACGGCAAAAAGGCACGTGAAAATACAAGGAGATATTCCGAGGCAAATCCTGGTTAGATGCTTCCAAGCGTTCAAAAACCTGCTGCCCACTCATTCCCCCTTTAAAATAATTGGCAGGGGGATAGCTTGTATAGCGGGGCACCGGTTGATTATATTTTTGTAATAACTCGCGGGGTATGATCATGTTTTCTCCTCTTTTAAATGACCTGGTCATTAACCTGCCCGACGGCAAGGCAGGTCCGGGTGCAAAGTTATTAATACAATAACAGTTTTTTCATATTTTCTTGTTAGTCCATTGACAAAAAATTTGATTACTAAAAAGATAAGAACACGGGACTACCTCGCCGTCAATCGGGTAACGCAGGTTGGAGGGGATTTTCACGGGTAAGATCAGTGATGATCTGTTTAATCTGTGTCATCAGTGTTCTCCGAGTTCTCCGTGTCCAAAAATGAAAAAATGAGCCCATTAAAGTTATTTTATTAATATGCTTATATATAAATTACCTATCAGCAAATCAGCTTCGTGTTTGACATTCTGTTAATGGATTATCATTAGATTAAATTGTCTGTTTTAATTATATTGGTAATTGTTTATTTTTGGAAATGGTTACTACTTGAACAAAGATGCAGTAAAAGAAGAGACTAAGCGTTTGGGAATGTTTAATGTAATCGACCTTATACCTTTTGATATTATTTCGCGTTTTCATAAATCTCATGGCTTTTTTCGTTT
>CAZKIR010000546.1:0-2801 GCA_964552835.1 uncultured Bacteroidales bacterium | reverse complement strand
ACTTAAAAAATGTCTTTTTTTGTAACAAATAATTTATCTGCGGATTTAAGGGAATACATATTTTTTAAAAACCACCATAATCTATTGTAACTTTGTATCCCCTGCCATAAATAAAGGGGCTATGTTCATAATGCTAACAAATGTGTAAAAGTAGCGTTAATTTTGCAAAAGTATGGATAATATCTGAACCCACAACATACATTGGTGATTTAAGAAAAAAATATGATATGGGAAACATACATAAAGGAATTTGAAACTTACTTGAAATTGGAACGTTCTCTTTCGGACAATTCCATATTGGCTTACCTGGCTGATATAAAAAGGCTTGGGCAGTTTATCGAGCAAGCTTACCCAGGCACGGGGCCCAATGATATTAATGTAAAAATATTGCGGGAATTTTTAGACTGGGCCAATGAATTGGGCATACAACCCAGGACGCAAGCCCGGCTTGTATCTGGTATTAAAACATTTTTCCGTTTTTTGCTAATAGAAGAATTTATAGAAACCAACCCTGCCAACCTGGTCGATATACCAAGAACAGAAAGGAAATTGCCCACGGTATTGACCACCGGGGAGGTTGATAGCATTATTTCGGCAATAGACCTTAGCAAACCCGAGGGACAGCGTAACAAGGCCATGATAGAAACCTTGTATAGTTGTGGTTTGCGGGTATCCGAGTTAATCGGGTTAAAACTAAGCAACTTGTTTTTTGACCAAGGTTTTATACGTGTCATCGGCAAAGGCGATAAGGACAGGTTGGTGCCAATTGGCCAACAAGCCATGAAAGAAATCAAGTTATACCTGGATCATTATCGTTCCCATCTCCCCGTGAAAAAAGAGGCAGAAAATATCGTGTTTTTGAACCGAAGGGGCAATAAGCTCACGCGGGTCATGGTGTATACTATCGTGAAAGAGCTTTCAGTGAAGGCAGGAATCAAGAAAAATATTAGCCCACACACCTTCCGGCACTCGTTTGCAAGCCATTTGGTAGAGGGGGGCGCGGATTTACGGGCTGTACAAGAGATGCTTGGCCACGAGTCTATACTTACTACCGAGATTTACACGCACCTGGACAAAACTTACCTCAGGGAAGCTATCTTGCAATTTCACCCGAGGAGTTAAAAAAAGGGGGCAACATTGCTGCTATGTACTCAACAAAAAGTTTATCGTATCTTGGCTTTTAACTCTTTTTCAAAGGCCCGGGCAAGGTTTGACATGATCTTGTCAATCTTTTTATCCGTTAAGGTTTGGTTTTCATCTTGCAACACGAAGCTAACGGCATATGATTTCTTGCCTTCCTCGATGTTCTTGCCCTCGTATACGTCAAACAAGTTTATTTTTTTCAGGAGTTTTCTTTCGGTCTTTTCGGCCAATTCTTTAATTTGCTTGAATTGAACACTTTTGTCAAGTAATAATGCCAAATCTCTCCTAACTTCAGGAAATTTTGGGATTTCTTGATAAAAAACCTTGTTTTGGCCTGCTAATCGGATCACTTTGTCCCAGTTTATCTCGGCAAAAAACACGGGGGCTTCAATATCAAAAGGCCCTAACATTTTTTTCGAAATTTTTCCATATTCACAAATTAGTTCCTTGTTTGAATACAGCGCCAAACTTTCCAGGAAAATTTCATTGCTTTCTTCTTGTTCCTGCAATGTATCAACGGAAATGCCCAGGCGTTTCAAAATATTTTCTACAAAGGCCTTCACGTGAAAAAAGCTTATATCCTGTCCTTTGTCCAACCAGTTAGGCTCCTCTTTCAGGCCGGACAAGAACAAGGCCAGGTGTTTTTCTTCCCCGTAGCTGTCGAGCTTATCCGTACTTTGTTTGTTCTTGTTAAAAAAGTAACAATTTCCAAACTCGTAAATTTTAATATTGTTTTCCTTGCGGTTCTGGTTGTAAGCAACAGCTTCTAACCCGCCGAAAAGAAGTGTTTGGCGCATCACGTTCAAATCATTGCTCAAGGGGTTGTGCAATGATACCAGGCGTTCAACAGGGTATTTTTCTAATCCCTCGTAATAGCCGAGCTTGCTTAATGAATTAGACATGGCTTCGTGAAAACCGTTATCGGACAGGTAATTGGATATCAGCTCGGTAATTTGCTCATCATCTGGCCGTTCGGTATACGATAAGGTAGATTTCAAGCCTTCGTCCAAGGCAATGCTGTTATACCCGTGAATTCGTAATATCTCTTCTATAACGTCAGCCTCCCGGGTCACGTCAACACGATAGGTAGGGACAGCCAGTAAAATGGATTCGTCGGTTTGTTCTAACACTTCAAAATCTAGTTTCTTCAATATAAAAAGTATCCTTTCATGGCCAATTTTTTCTCCTATCAAGCGATCCACGCGGGAAAAATGGATTTGTACTTGTTTTTTTTCTATTGCTTTCGGATAATTATCAATAATTTTAGATGATATCTTGCCCCCGGCCAGTTCTTTTACCAGCAAGGCGGCCCTTTTTAGCGCGTAAAGCACGCGCCCGGCGTCAGTACCACGCTCGAAGTGGAAGGAAGCATCCGTGTTCAACGCGTGCCGTTTGGCTGTTTTCCTAATAGAAACGGGATTAAAATAGGCGCTTTCAATGAATATATTTTTTGTGTTTTCTGTCACCCCTGATCCGAGGCCACCAAAAACCCCTCCAATGGCAACGGGTTCTTTGGCATCGCAAATCATCAAATCTTCTTCTGACAATTCCCTTTTCTGTTCATCCAAAGTTATAAATTCAGTGCCCGTGGGCATGTTCTTGACGATGATCTTATCCCCCTTTAGCTTGTCCGCGTCAAAAGCGTGTAAAGGCTGGCC
>CAZKIR010000545.1:2217-2806 GCA_964552835.1 uncultured Bacteroidales bacterium | reverse complement strand
ACATTTTTAGGTTACTCGTTGCCTTAACCGGGAAAAAAATAATTTTTCCTTTTTACCATTGTGTTTCTGATAAACCTGCCCCTTTTATCACCCCCTTCTACAAAGTAAAAACGAAAAAGGAGTTTAAAAAAGACCTGGATTGGCTATTAAAACATTATGCCCCTTTGTCAATTGAAGAATTGGTCCGCGTGCAAAACAAAAATACACTAGCCAGCAAAAAATATTTTCACTTGAGTTTTGACGACGGGCTACAAGAATGCTATTCAGTAATTTATCCCATACTGCGTGAAAAAGGTATCCCGGCAAGTTTTTTCATCAACACGGCTTTTATTGATAATAAAGACATGTTTTACCGGTACAAAATTGCTTATATTATTGAACGTATCTCAAGCCATGGCCCAAGTGCTGGCGAACGGGACAAAATGGCAAAAATACTGGGCCTTTCAAGCAGTAATACCATAGAAATAAAAGAAACCATAAAAAAAATATCTTATAGTGACCGCTATTTACTAGAAGAAATCGCGAAAACATTAGATTTTAGTTTTCATGATATAATTAAAAATTATAAGCCCTACATGGCCCGTGAGCA
>CAZKIR010000545.1:0-2207 GCA_964552835.1 uncultured Bacteroidales bacterium | reverse complement strand
ACCCTGGCCAGGGATGGCTTCACGATTGGGGGGCATAGCGTGGACCACCCACGGTTTGAAAAATTGCAACGAGCAGAACAAGTGGCACAGGTGAAAAAATGCATGGATTATATTGAACAAAATTTTGAACAAAAATACAGGGCATTTTCTTTCCCCTTCACGGATCACTTGTTGTCACGGGCACTCTACGAAAACTTGTACCAGGTAAATTCTCCCGTGCTGGATGTGAGCTTTGGCACCTCTGGCATGAAAGACGATACCATACAAAATAATTATCAAAGGATAGCCATGGACACGGGTACTAATAAGATTGCTAATAAAATGACATGGCTATACCTGAAATATTTCGTTCAACGCTTGTTGTGGATCCAAAAACTAAGGAGAAAATAATGAAGGAACATGCATTTGTCTTGGAAAAAATCCATGAATCGATAAATCAATACCCGGGTAACGATGCTTTTTGCATTCAAGAAAAATTCTACACCTACAATCATCTTGGGCGGTTGATAACAAGTTATCTACAACAATTGGAAGAAAAAGGTGTATACGCGGTTTCCGCTCACGAGGATATTGAAACCTACGCCTCGATCCTGGCTATCTGGTTCTCGGGAAACACGGCCCTTCCCATTAGCCCGAGAAACCCCGCCTCCAGAAACGCTGCCATCATCAATCAAGTACCTCTTGTAAAAGCCTTTGATAGCCAAATTGAAAAGCAAAAGGTTCCTTATCCCCCGTCAATTCATGTAATCAATACCAAGAATATTTTGCCTTCCCACCAAGTGGGCATTCCTGTTCCGGCCATTGCCCCCGATGATACCCAGTATATCTTATTCACGTCAGGTAGCACGGGCCAGCCCAAGGGAGTACGTATCAGTTACAAGAACCTTTCAAATTTTATAAATTCATTTATCACGATAGGATTTGAACTTGAGGCTTCGGACAGGGCCCTGCAAATATACGATTTGGGCTTTGATGCTTCTATTCATTGCTACGTGCTTGGTTTGTGCTCTGGGGCATGTGTTTACACCGTACCCCAAACTGGCATTAAATACCTAGACGCGTACAAGGTTTTATCAAACCACGATATTACATTTGCCAAAATGCCCCCTTCAACGGTACATTTTTTAAAGCCCTATTTTACTAAGATAAAACTTCCCCACCTAAAACATTGCTTGTTCGGGGGAGAAGCTTTATCTGAAAAATTGGCCATGGAATGGCGGCCTTGCGTACCCAACGCGAACTTATACAACGTGTACGGGCCTACCGAGGTCACCATCAATTGCACCTTGTACAGGATACCCCGCGAAAAAAAACTAAAAACACACCAGGGCACCGTTTCAATTGGAAAACCATTCGGGGGCAGCCATGCCCTTATCGTGGACGGGCAAAATAAAAAACTGCCCGTGGGCAACACGGGAGAACTTTGTTTTACTGGCAACCAGGTTTCAAACGGGTACTGGAAAAACCCGGGACAAGATAAAAAAGCCTTCATTACCGGGCCAAAGGGCAAAAGATATTATAAAACAGGCGACATGGCCTTCATGGATGATGACAAGGACATCTTTTTTATGGGGAGGGTTGACGATCAGTTCCAGGTACAAGGCTTCAGGGTTGAAATGGGCGAGATTGAAAAACACGTGAGGGATTTTACCGGTAAAACGCTCGTGGTAGCGATGGGATGGCGTTTAGAAGACTCGTCACAAATTATCGTGTTTATAGAGAAATTTTCAGGAAACCAGGAAAACCTAAAAAAATACCTGGAAGAAAAACTGCCAAAATACATGTTGCCGGGTAAAATTTTGAATGTGGAAAACTTCCCTTTGAACGTAAGCGGGAAGGTGAACAGGAAAAAAATACTGGACGATTATATCAAACATCACCATGATTGAACAAGTTAAATCAAACCTCACGGCTTTTTACGAGGGTTTTAAAAATTCACCAGGCATCGAATTTAAGGATACCGGTAAAGCATGCTGGATCCAAAATAAAATAGGGCAATGGCCCAACCACGTGATCGATATAAAATGGAAAGAAGGGGAAGAAAAAGAGTTGCTCGGTGACCTGTTACAGGGAGTAAAAAGTAAAGAAATACCCCCCGTTTGGATTGCACGGGATTTGCAACAGCATAAAAACATCGCCAACCTACTCTTGAAAGCCGGGTTCCGGCCCGTGAACCAGTGGAACGGGATGGGCATGGAAATTGACCA
>CAZKIR010000544.1:0-2810 GCA_964552835.1 uncultured Bacteroidales bacterium | reverse complement strand
AACATGGTAGAAAATAACGTAACCACCACGAAACTAAGGTTTATCAGCGGCAACGTGTTAACGGGCACGAAAATACGAGGCAATGGCTACATCGGTTTTTATGACTCGCAAGTTACCGTTATCCCCGAGGGCGACGAGCATGAATTATTTGGCTGGGCCAAACCAGGCCTCAACAAGTTCAGCGCATCAGGGGCATTTCTCTCAAAACTGATACCAGGCCGGCGCTACAGGCTAAACACCAACCTGCATGGCGGAAAACGGGCGTACGTGATGACAGGGCAATACGAGAAAGTGGTGCCCATGGACATATACCCTGTACAACTGGTAAAGGCCATCATGACCGAGGACATTGACAAGATGGAACAACTGGGAATATACGAGGTAATTGAAGAAGACATGGCCTTGTGCGATTACGTGTGCACCTCGAAAACCGAGGTACAAGCTATCTTGCGCGAAGGGATCAACTTGATGATTAAAGAATTAAGTTAGTGCTTTTTGATAGATTGAAAAGATAATATGTAAAGTTAAAGTTACATGAAGAAATTTCGGAATTTCATTGACAAGATAAAGCCCCATTTTGAAAAAGGAGGAAAGTTTGAAAAACTGCATTCTACCTTTGAAGGTTTCGAAACGTTCCTGTTCGTGCCCGATAAAGTAACAACAAAAGGTGCCCATATACGGGATTATATCGACATGAAACGCACCATGATCATCGTGGTGCTGGCACTCGTTCCCTCGCTCCTTTTCGGGATTTGGAACACGGGCTACTTTCATTTCATGGCACTGGGCGAAACGTATGGCGAAACCATCTTTTTCTGGGACACGTTCTTTTACGGCCTGGAAAAAATCTTGCCCATTATTATTGTTTCATACCTTACCGGCCTGGCCATCGAGTTTGGCTTTGCCCAAGTTCGCGGGCACGAGATAAATGAGGGTTTTCTCGTTACCGGGATGCTCATCCCCCTGGTATTGCCAGCCGATATCCCTTTATGGATGGTTGCCTTGGCCACGGCCTTCACGGTAGTGATCGGGAAAGAAATTTTTGGCGGCACGGGCATGAACATCTGGAACCCCGCGCTCCTGGCACGGGCATTCCTGTTTTTCGCGTACCCGGCCTTCATGTCAGGTGATAAAATCTGGATATCGGGAATGAAAAACGGGGAAGGCATTGTAGACGGTTTTTCAGGCGCCACGGCACTGGCCCAGGCAGCCGAGGGAAACACCAGTTTCGTGAACGGAGTGGGCGGCCCCATACAGGTGAACGACATGTTCATGGGCTTTATCCCCGGTTCAATTGGCGAAACATCCGTGTTGGCCATCCTCATCGGTGCCCTTATCCTTATCGTGACCGGGATTGGCAGTTGGAAAATCATGACTTCGGCCGTGGCCGGTGGCCTGGTGATGGGCTTCTTGTTAAACGCCTTCGCGGTGAACCCCTTCATGGAAATCCCCGCGTGGGAACACCTGCTATTAGGAGGTTTCGCGTTTGGCGTGGTATTCATGGCCACCGACCCGGTATCGGCAGCCCAAACCAACCGGGGCAAATGGATATACGGGTTCCTGGTAGGCTTCCTGGCCATCCTTATCCGGGTACTGAACCCCGCCTATCCCGAGGGCGTGATGCTGGCCATCTTGCTGATGAACACCTTCGCGCCACTGATAGACCATTACGTGATAGAAACGAATATTAAAAAAAGAATGAAACGGACCAAGGCCAACGCTAAATAATATTTCACCATGAAAAATTATTCAAACAAGTATATTTTTCTTTTTTCTGCCATCATGGTAATCGTGGTGGCCACCGTGTTATCGTTTGCTGCCATGAACCTGCAGCCCTTACAGCAACAAAACGAGAAACGGGCCAAAAAAACCGACATCCTTAAATCCATTCACATGCTTGAAAACCTGGATGAAGTGGACAACAAGAGCCAGTTTATTGAAAACCAATACAAGCAATACATAACCAACAGCAAGGTAATTAACGCTGAAGGCGAAGAAGTGGAAGGCACGGAAGCCTTTGACGTGGACATGAAAAAAGAAGTGGCCAAGCCATATGATGAACGAAAACTGCCCATGTATATCGCCCAACTCGACAATGGCGAGAAAAAAATCATCATTCCAACGCGCGGCAAAGGCCTATGGGGACCCGTGTGGGGATATATTTCCTTGAACGGGGATTATCAAACCATTTACGGGGCCGTGTTCGACCATAAAACCGAAACGCCCGGCCTGGGGGCAGAAATCGCGAACCAAGAGTTCCAGGAACAATTCCAGGGCAAAACCCTTTTCAACAACGAAGGGGAATTCGTGTCGATCAATGTTTACAAGGGCGGCCAAGGGGCAGCCGAGAACGCCGGTGACCTGAAACATGGCGTTGACGGTATTTCCGGCGGCACCATCACCAGCAAGGGAGTAGAAAAAATGATAGAAGATTGTATTCGCCCGTACCTTACTTATTTCAAACAAAAAAGCGAATCCTTATGAGCGAGAAAGAACCATTATTTTCCCGGAAAAACTTGAAACTACTACGGGAACCTTTAAACGACAGCAACCCCATTACCGTGCAAGTTCTCGGTATTTGCTCGGCACTCGCCGTCACCGCCAAGCTTAAACCCTCGGTGGTCATGGCCATTTCAGTGGTAGCCGTGATGGGGCTGGCCAATGTAATTATTTCCGTCATGCGGAAAGGGATACCCCCGAGGATACGGATTATCGTGCAACTCACGGTCATTGCCTCCCTGGTTATCCTGGTGGATCAAATCTTAAAAGCTTTCGCTTATGACGTGAGCAAACAGCTTTCGGTTTTCGTG
>CAZKIR010000543.1:0-2823 GCA_964552835.1 uncultured Bacteroidales bacterium | reverse complement strand
GAATGATTTTAAATAACGAATGAAAAATAAATAGTTTTCTTAGAGGCACTAACTACCCGTGTTCCAATTAGGCAATGGCTCGCGGGGTATATTGAAAGCCCTGCCAAAAAAAAAATAAAAGATGTAACAACTATTGACTTTTGTATTTTTATTTTGGTTCTTTGTCATATTGTTTAACCTAAAATTAAATTTGCAAAACATTTCTAAACCGTTTTGGCGGGTTGGCATGGCCGATAGTGACAATGCCGGGAATGGTACAGAATTTTATATTGGTGAAAGGGCAGAATACCCTGCCATATGGATTGAAGATAAAGGGCCTGATGATTCCGGCTATCAAATCGGGCTAAACACCGGGATCACGGAAAATGGTTTTGCATTAACTTTAGAGGGGGATGCAATAACTTCAACTGGAAACGTGTGGACAGATTCTGATATCCGTGTTAAAAAAGATATTGGTAAAATAGGAAGTACCATGGATAAAGTTGCCCGCCTGAACGGGATTTCTTTTCGTTACACTGGGGACAAGCTGGAAACCCAAAAAACCAAAAAAAGTGGTAAAAATACCAATGAAAAGGACATGATAACTTCGAAATCAGATAGTTCACAACAAACCCAGGGGGATTCCGCCCGTCATGAAATGATCGAGAAAAGACAATACAGGCCAATACCCAACAAACGATACGGGGTAGTAGCCCAAGAAGTGAAAGAGGTGTTCCCGGATTTGGTTTTTGAAAAAGAAAACGGGAACATGGCCGTGAACTACGATGGCTTTATCCCCGTGCTCATAGAGGCTTTGAAAGAACAACAAGGGCAGATTGATTCCTTGCGGGCCGAACTGGCTATCGTGAAAACTATCCTGGCAGCCCAAGGCCATGACGTGGACAAGGAGAAAAAACGCGATGATAACAAAAACCCTCTCGATCAGGCCAGGTTATACCAGAACTCGCCCAACCCCTTTACCGAGAACACCAGGATTATCTGTTACCTGCCCAAGCGTACCCCAAATGCCCGCCTGGCCATCTATAACATGCATGGCAGCCAGGTTAAGGAATATGCCCTGGCCACGGCCGGTTAACAGGAAATAGAAATAGAAGGCAGCAGCTTGCAAGCGGGAAATTACGTTTATACCCTGGTGGTAGCCGGGGAGAAAGTGGGCAGCAAGCAGATGGTGCTGACGGAGTAACAAAACGATTTACATAAAAATACCAATATTATGAAAACAATGCTAATCATCTTGCTCGCCTGCCTATCCTGCAAGGCATGGGCACAATACGAGTCGGTTTTCGGGGATTCGTCTACCTCTTGGAACCTTTTATATGAAGGGGGCGATGTTTTTGATACCGATTCTTTAGCTACATTGAATGACACCTTAATTGATACCCTAGAATACAAAACAATCAAAGTATATACCCTGGTGGTAGATGGGGAAAACTCGGGGAGTAAGCAGATAGTACTGACGAAGTAAAGAAAACCACGAAAAAATATTATCATGAAAACATTGATTTTTATAACAATCGCCTTATTTCTCCTACCTGCCATGAACAAGGCTAGTGAAAAGGGCCATGAATATGCCCCGCTAATTGACACGGCAGCGTTGTGGAACGTACACCACTATTTTACATATACCTATACCTACAAGTTCATGGGCGATACCTTGATTGATACCTTAGAATACAAAAAACTGTACTACAACTATGCACCGGATTTTTCGTATGACACGGCCATTTATTACGCTGGGTGCATGCGCGAAAACCTTCATGAAGGAAAAGTATATTATAAACCCCCGACCGGGAGAGAGTTTTTGTTATACGATTTTGGACTGGAAGTGGGGGATACAATAATTTACGAGGATTCATTAATAGAATATTTACCAGGTAATAAGAGTTTCTATGCAAATACATCCTTTATAGCAGATTCTATTGATAGTATGAAAATCCATGATGAATACAGGAAAGTTGTTTATATAAATGGCAATAATAAATATAGGTCAAGTCAATTTTGGATTGAAGGGATAGGTAGTTCGAAAGGGATTATTGAAATTCTTTACGAGGAAATCCCCCATGATGGCAGTTTTTTGTTGTGTTATCATAACAATGGCAGACTATATTACAAAGGTGAGGTTTTTAATTCTTGTTATATAGGGCGAACGGTAAATACCTTTAATGACAAGAAAAATGAAATAAAGCTATATCCCAACCCTGCAAGGGACAACATCATGATTTCCGTACCGGGGTTTTCCTATAGCATTTACTTATTCGACACCAGGGGAAACCTTATACTGGTGAAGAAAAAGCTTGAGGGGGAATACAGCTTAGATATATCTACCATTAAAAAAGGGATTTATATTTTGTCCATACAAGATATACATGGATCTAAATTAAATAAAAAAGTAATAAAACTATGAAAATTCAACCGATTATTACATCGCTATTTATCATTGTTTTATCCGTAACAATGGTATATTCTCAATTTCAGAACTCCTGATCTGGAACTAAATTAAACTGTCGCGTTTTTAAAAAATAACCTCAGAGTAGTACCAGGGTACAGGGTTTCAGTTTCATTTAGCAACTGACATATATTTGAAACGGCCTTATTATCTCGTTGAGATGATAAGTTGTACAAAGCTACGTAAAGTATATTTTTTTCATAATCAGGTTCTATATCCGCTCGACTGAAAATTAGGCTCTTAATCAATGCCCTTATTTCATCTTTACTTTTTTTATATTCCCCGGCCAGAACATTAGCCATGGAAGTCTCTGCCCTATAGTATATCATTTTGATAATGTTTTGCAGGTGCCTGCTCTCGGTCTTTAGTTTATTATA
>CAZKIR010000542.1:0-2827 GCA_964552835.1 uncultured Bacteroidales bacterium | reverse complement strand
TAAGGATATCAAAAATGATTACCAATTCATTTATTTTTCACGGCAGCCATAAAAATGAAATGAAGTTTTAATTGGCCTGAATAAATACCTGAACCCTTTGACACGTATTAATATGCCCTTTTCTTTCAATGTATAAATTAAATCGTTTAATTCATAATCGTAACCAAGCCATTGGTAATAAGGGTACTTTTTAGCACTAATCATTTTTTTTCTTATGGGGGGGTACATGTGAATACCACATTATAAATAAGTAAGCTAAAGCAATTAAAAGAAATATATAAAAGCCACGTGTAAGTACCAATCCTTGTTTGATAGTATTCCCCCGCGCCGAATTATCAAACGCGGGGAAATACTTTCAACTAACTAACTAACTAACTAAACACTAAAAAATATCATTAATCCCAGCCGGGATTCTGTTCATACCCGGCCAGGCCGATTTCTTCAGAACCTAAAGGTGATAAATAGTCCCTGTTGGAGTTAAACCCGGAATACTTAATCCATTCCGGCCAGGGACTAAGGTACCCCTCGCTGTTAACCGCGAAATCACCATCACTGTAATCGTTAGATGTCTGTACCCACCAGTCATATTTGGCGCCATAAAATCTTTGCCTTTCCATTAATACTTCTTCAATGGCTGCCCAACGGAATAAGTCATCCAGCCTGTAACCCTCGCATGCAAGTTCTACCCGCCGTTCACGGCGAATTTCAACCAATAAAGGATCCAATTCCTTAGAAAATACATTTTGATTATCAACCGGAATATCTCCCAGAGCAAGGTGCGCCGCCGCGGGCAAACCCGCCCTATCTCTTAATTTATTAACTGTTTTATCCAGATCAGCCTGGGTAACATCACCTAATTCCACTTTAGCTTCGATATAATTTACTAATACTTCACCATAACGGAAAACAATAAAGTCGGTTTCGTCTTCATTAAAATTGGTATGGTTTTCATAAAGTTGAGAAGCGCCTTTTTTTAGATGATAACCCGTTGGACAATTATCCAGGTTGGGAACCTCAGGATATTCCAGGGTTCCCTCGCCATCGTAAACAATAAATCCAGGATAATAAAGTATTTGTTTTAACCGGGGGTCCCGGTTTTCAAATACACCTTCAAGCGTGTTGTCATCATAACTAAAAGAGCTTTGGCTCAAGGGATTCCCTTCTA
This sequence comes from uncultured Bacteroidales bacterium, assembly GCA_964552835.1. GTDB lineage: Bacteria > Bacteroidota > Bacteroidia > Bacteroidales > CAYFUP01 > CAZKIR01. The sequence continues at coordinate 1,662 of CAZKIR010000542.1, read as the reverse complement.
CATCAATATAAGCTTCCACCAGGTCTTTGGTAACCCCAACACTTCCCCAATCATTGGATCTCGCTTCATATAATCGTGTACTGGGATTTTGAATTAAATCACCACGTTCTTTTAAAATGTGACGGAACATGATGATTTCAGGATTTTCACTTTGATTTTGGCGGTTAAAGCAATTGAAATAGGGCATATCCGTTTCATTATACAAACTAAATTTACCTGAATTCATAACAATTTCAGCCGCTTCAACGGCTTCCTGCAAAAATTCGGAACCATCGGAAACCGTTCCATCTTCTTTAACAGCTTCAAAAGGAGAGCCTTTATGGTATTTCTCCCAAGTCCCTTCAAATAAACAAAACCTGGATTTAAAAGCGGCTGCCGCTTCTTTTGACAGGCGTGTCCCCACATCAAATTCCTTCATGTTTTCAATCGCGAAATCAAGGTCCTCTAAAATAAACTTTGCCACTTTGTAACGGTTATCGCGAGGCTTTTTTAGAAGTTCTTTGTCATCCGGGTACAAGGGTTTTTCCACAATAGGAACTCCCCCGTATTTCTTTAACAAGTCAAAATAAACATGTGCCCTGAAAAAATGCCCTTCTGCCAGGAAGGTTTTCGCGTCTTCATAATTGGATTCTGGTAAATTTTCCTTTCCCTCTACCAACATGATATTAATTTTACGGATGGTGCTATACTTACTATTCCAATTGCCATCCGAAGACGGGACCGTATTGAGCCCGTTGAGATTACTACGTGGCTTATCGCCCACCAAATTATCCGTATTTGCATCACTACTGTAAGGCCTGAATCCATAATGTGCCATTGAAGTAAGCATTGGATAAAACTGGTTCACGTACAATTCAAAATCGTAAGGTTTTTTAAAATACCCCTCAGGGGTAATATTTGTTAAGGGCGCCCGGTCAATAAATTCCTCTGAACAGGCTGATATACCTAGTATCACTGTAAAAATCAATAATTTTATTTTATTCATATTCTTTTTCATAATTCAATCATTTTTAAAATTGGACATTTACACCTGCTGAATATACTTTTTGTAATGGATAGGCCATACCTTTATCCTCGGGGTCAAAAATCTTCAGGTTTGTAAAAGTTAACAGGTTTTCACCTGAAACATAGATACGCGCTCTTGAAAACCTGATTCGCTCAAGCCATTTTTGCGGTAAAGAATACCCGATTTGAATATTACGCAATTTCAGGTATGCCCCGTTTTGTAAATACCGGGTTTGAACCTGTGTATTTCTAAAAGCGGACATTCTGTCAGTGGTAGCCAAACTATGTGCATAATGAGGCCTGGGCCAATAGGCATCGGGATTTTCAGGGGTCCAGTGGTCTTTATGTGTTTCAAAAGAAGGCAATTCAGAATTGTTATAAGATGAACCCCAGAATTTCATTTTTATCATGTTGATCTGGTATTTGGCAGGGTAACCATCGCGCATGCTTGGCGCCCATTCAGAGGGGCCCTCTCCTACCCAGTGCGTCCGTACGTCAAATCCCTTCCATTGAGCACCAATGGAAAAATTAAATGTGAAATCAGGGGTTTCATTACCAATAACCCTAAGGTCACCCGGATCATCTATTGTTTTTTCACCATAACCAACAATACTGTCACCATTTAAATCAGCATACTGAATATCACCAAATCCCCAT
>CAZKIR010000541.1:0-2839 GCA_964552835.1 uncultured Bacteroidales bacterium | reverse complement strand
TCATAAAAAGCCAGCCTGTTTGGAATGCCCATTGTCCAAACGGGCTTTTTTTTTGTTAAATAATGCCTGAATATTAGACACATGCCATTAGGTTAAGCGATTTTTCATCTCGTTCAAATCGCTTAACTTAGGTTAATTACCTATTTTCGTAAAATAAAGATGTAAAGATGTCAGTATTCATGCTGTTTAAATTTTGCTTTTCCTAACAATTTAAATTAATGGATTATGAACGCGGGATTAAAGTTTCGTATGTTATTAGGATTAGTTGTTATATTCTTTTTTGGGAATACATACGCGCAATTATCCTTAGATGCAGAGTATCGCCCCCGTTTCGAATTTAGAGATGGTTACAGGTCTTTGAATGAGCAAGGTGCTGTTCCTTCTTTCATCGTTTCTCAACGGTCAAGGTTAAATTTAACCTATAATCATGAGAAGTTCAACCTGTTTTTTTCCCCACAAGATATAAGGGTTTGGGGCGATGAGCAACTATCCAGTTCCACTGGTGTTTATGGTGATAATGCATCATTGGATCTGCATCAGGCATTTATTGAAGTAAAAATGTTTGAAAAAAGTTCGCTATCCATAGGTCGACAGGAGTTAGCTTATGATTATCAAAGGCTGTTGGCAAAAAGAAACTGGAATCAGAATGGCTTGGCTTATGATGCCGTTGTACTAAAAATTAATCCTTCAGGTTATGATATTCACCTTGGAGCTTCATGGAATTCTTTGGCTGCAACAACTTCCGATAACTATTATCCTTCCAAAAGAATAAAATCATTAAACTTTTTATGGGTAAACAAAAAAATTAATGAAAAACAAAATATTTCTTTGCTTCATATAACAACAGGAGCAACAAAAACCGACACCACAAACGCGCTTTATTTTAAACACACATCAGGGATTTATACAAAATATAAAGGAGACAATTTGGAATATAGATTAAATGCCTATTATCAGTATGGGAAAAATAATTCTGGCAGAAATGTGAGTGCTTTCTTGGCTGATGCTGACTTGGCAATAAAATTTGGAAAATTTAAACCCGGTATTGGTGGTAGTTATTTGTCAGGAAACAAAAAACTAACCGGAACAGATCATTTATTTGATGTTTTATATGGGGCCAGGCATCGCTATTTTGGGCATATGGATTATTTCAGAAATATTCCTTCCCATACAAATCAAGGAGGTTTAACGGATTTGTATGCATATATAGGGTATAAGATTAATAAAAATGTGTCCGTTAAAAATATAACACACTATTTTATGTTATCTGAACTTAACAGTTCAACTCCTACTGACAAAAATTTAGGGTTAGAAAACGAAACAGAGATCAAATGGAAAATTAATGAATGGAGCTCTTTGAAACTGGCATATTTACTATATTCCGGTACTGAATCGTTCAAGCAATTGCAAGGAGTAAATAATAATAATTTTGCTCAATTTGCATTTTTGGAATGGACGTTTACACCACGATTAATGAATTGCAAATAGATTTTAAATGATAGAGCCGCTAATTAATAAGCAAATTTGTGCCATTATAGCTGGTAATAGGGCCATAATTTTTAAACAATTTATACGGCTTATGAATTTTTCAGGTTATATTTGATGTTTTCAAATAATTCTTTGTGCATTAGCTATTAAATATATATTTTCGTGGCAAAGGCTTTGAAGTTAATCCTGGAATAAAATTAGACAAGATGGAATCTCTCGAAAACAAGAAACCTGTTCCTGGTGAACAATTCGGTGAACAAGAACAAACCAAAACAAAAGAGGAAGAAGTAGACTATACACAACTTGATAAAGAACCTCTCTTGCAACATCTCCGCGCGATCGTGCAAGAGGATTACACGCCTGAAAACAAGAGAAAAACCGATATCATAAAAGTAAATTTTTACAAGAAACACAAGGCCCACCTTGAAGAGATCAAGAAAAAATTCCTGGAAGAAGGGGGGAATATCGAGGATTTTGCCCCTCAGCCCGACCCCTTGGAGATGGAATTAAAAGAATTGCTGAACAAGCACAGGGAGAGAAAGAACGAGTATATCAAGCAGCAGGAAATCCAGAAAGAAGAAAACCTGAAGAAGAAATACGAGATTATTGATGAAATAAAAGACCTGGTAAACCGGGAAGAATCTATTAACAAGACTTTTCAGGAGTTCAGGGACCTGCAAAAAAAATGGCGGGACATCGGCCTTGTGCCACAAAACAAGGTAAAAGACTTGTGGGAAACCTATCACCACCATGTCGAGAAATTTTACGATTATATTAATATTAACAAGGAGCTGCGCGACCTGGACCTGAAAAAGAACCTGGAAACCAAGATTGCCTTGTGCGAGAAGGCCGAGGATTTATTGTTAGAGCCCAGTATCGTGAAAGCCTTTAGGGAATTGCAAAAGCTGCACGACCAGTGGCGCGAGATTGGCCCGGTGACACGTGAGCACAAGGAATCAATCTGGGAACGGTTTAAGTCAGCTACCAAAAAAATCAATAAAAAACACCAGGAATATTTTCAAGAACTAAAACAAAGCCAAAAAAAGAACCTGGAAGCCAAGCGGGCCCTTTGCGAAAAGGTAGAAAGCATAAGTCAGGAAGAAATCGGGAACCACAAGGAATGGGAAAAGAAATCGGACGAGGTAAAAGAAATCCAGAAAGTATGGCGTACCATCGGTTTCGCGCCCAAGAAGCAAAACAACAAGATATACCAACGCTTTAGGGAGGCCTGTGATGCCTTTTTTGACTCCAAGCGGGATTTTTATGCCCATAACAAGGAGTTGCAGAACCAAAATTTACAACGTAAGATTGACCTGTGCAACCAGGCGGAAGCTTTGAAAGAGAGTACCGA
>CAZKIR010000540.1:0-2840 GCA_964552835.1 uncultured Bacteroidales bacterium | reverse complement strand
GCCTGTACAGTCTCTGTCTGCTCCTGATGCAGTGCGAACCTACAAAAGCCTCGTGGAGGCGGTGTTATGGTAATGTTATACACCCATGCTTTTTCACCCCTTGAAAAATTTTCTGGTAAGGTAGGCGGCAGGGATATAGGCAGCAATCATGCCAATGAGGATGACGATAGCGAGTACAAGGAAAATGTCGGCGACTTTGATATCCACGGGATAGGCATCTATAATAAAGGCCCCGCTGCCCTGGAGTTTCAGGAAACCGAATTGGATTTGTGCCCACGCGATACCCAGGCCAAGAAAAACGCCGATAACCGCCCCGCTTAGGCTGATTAGCCAGCCCTCGGTAAAAAAAATTTTCTTGATCATTTTCTCGTCAGCACCCATGCTACGAAGGGTAAATATGTCTTCTTTTTTTTCAATAATCAACATGGTAAGGCTGCCAATGATATTAAAAGAAGCCACGGCCAGGATAAATGTTAGGATGAGGTATATGGCCAGTTTTTCTGATTTCATGATCTTGAAAAACAATTCTTTCTGTTCAAAACGGTCTTTTACCTTGAAGCTATCCCCGAGGTTTTCGGCAATGGTTTTTTTTACCCCTTTTACCGTGTATGGCTTGGCTACTTTAATTTCCAAAGCAGTTGCCTCGTTTTCGTAATCGAGCAAATCGCGGACGTAATCGATCGGTAGAAGGATATATTTTTGATCAAATTCTTGTTGTATGCTAAAAATACCTGATGGGTGCACGTAATTTCTTTTAAAGGCCTTTTCCGGGATGAGGCTGTAGGAATAATCCCGGCGGGGCACGTAAATGTTAATGGCATCCACGAAATTGAGCCCGATGGATAAGTAATAGGCTACACCCTGGCCTACCACGGCATAGGGCTTGTTGTTTTTTTTCAAGCTAAATTCCCCGTCCACGATCATGGTGTCGATACCGGTTACCTGCTCGTACTCGGGGCAAACCCCTTTAATGGTGGCCACGTATTGTTTGTCGTCGTACCGGAGCATGGCATTTTCTTCTATCACGGCGGCCACGTGGGCTATCCCGTCAAGGGTTTCAAGGGTGTTTTTCAGGCTGTCTGTATACGGGAAAGTTTTGCCTAGCGTGGCGGTAATTTTTATATCGGGATCAAATGTATTAAAAAGATCTTTCAAGACTTTATCAAAACCATTAAACACCGATAATACCACGATTAGGGCCATGGCGCCCACGGCTACGCCTATCACCGAGATGCCGGATATGACATTAATGGCGTTGGTCGATTTCTTGGCCAACAAGTACCTTCGTGCTATGTACAGGATAAAATTCATTCTTTATAAGCCTTCACGATTAACCCGGTGCCCGTTGAATGCCTTCGGGATACGTCAAGCCAATCGAGTGTGTAAAAAAAAGGAAAAGTCAGGAGATAATAGATTGGCAGTACCAGGTAAAATATTTTGCTGGCGTTTAGCATTTTTATTGGCCATTTCATGCTCAGTTTCCAGGATATTTTTCCTGGCGTGCCATAACTGTAGCGGCTATCTATCCTCGTGAAACCGGCATCATGTAATTTGTTTTCAATGTCTTTTATGCTGTAGCCGTCACGTACGTGCTCTTCGATAAAAGACGAATCCCCTTCGCCATGGACATCAGAACCGCCCTGGTCTGATGGTGTTGAAATCAACAATAGGCCACCGGGTTTCAAGGCCTGGTACAAATTTTTGAACACGCCTTGGTCGTCCTCGATATGTTCCATCACGTCCACTGATAGGATGAGGTCATATTTCTCCTTTTCCTGGAAATTGGTAAGGTCGGCTACTTCAAATTTGGCTTGTTTATCCTTGTGTATATTGTGAAAAAACGTGTTGCAATCGGCCACTTGTTCTTCTTTCAGGTCAATGGCTTTCACGTGGCTTTTGGGGAATACCCGTGTCAAGAAATGGGTATACTGGCCATATCCCGAGCCGGCGTCCAGGGCTTGGATAGGCCCCGGGTTATCTTTCCGCCATTTTTTTAGTTCTTTCCGGATGTGCCATGTCCGCAACAGCAAGATATTGAGCATGCGGTAAAAACACACCCTGAGCCACGGGGCGCTGTTAAAGATATTTCCTAGCTTGCGCTTGATGGGGTCGTATTGCATTTTTTTATTGGTTAAGTAAATTTTCAATATTTTCAATATAATCCAACGAATCGTCCAGGAAGAATTGTAAATCGGGCATTTTTTTTAACTGGTGCCTGATTTTTTGGTTCAAGGTATGGTTAATTTGATGGGTTTTGGCCCTTATCTGTTCCAGGGTTTTTTCCTTGTCCTTGCCGGGAAAAATGGAAAGGTACACCTTGGCAACGCTCAAATCAGCCGTTACCCTTACCACGGTTACTGAAACCATTTTGCCCTCGTGGATTTCCGGTCCGCTTTGTTGAAAAATCACGCTTAATTCTTTCTGGATCAACCGGGATACTTTGTTTTGTCTGGTCGTTGGCATATTTGTCCCTTCTATTTTTTGCCCTGATGCGATCACCAGGTACGTTCCATGGTAAAAAATACAAAAGTATAAGCTTTTTAGCATTTTATTGCTATAAAAATAAAAACTTCGATTTTGAAAAGGTCGCGTGATTCGTTTTTCTTTTTGCTAATCCGTGTCCTTCCATAACAGCTGCCCTTTCGTGATCCAGGAAACCCCGAAAGCAATCAACGCGATGGATTCCAGCCAGAAAACAGGCTTCCCGTTTGCCAGGTTTGGATAGGCTTTTTTTAGCCAGGTAAAATACAGGATCAGCAGCAACAGGCATAGTGCCATCAAATAGCCACAAAGCTTGAACACGATATTTCTTTTCTTTTTCTTGGCAGAAGGATTTTGCT
>CAZKIR010000539.1:605-2843 GCA_964552835.1 uncultured Bacteroidales bacterium | reverse complement strand
TAAACAAGACATACCGGGTAGAAGACCAGGAAAACCCCGGTGGCACGCTGGTAGCTGAAATATTTACCCGGCGGAACATGGCCAACAACAAGATATTGTGTTGGCTAAAAACCTACAACCTGCACCGTACATCCAAAGGTTACCTGTATATCAAGGACGGCGACCAGGCCCTGTTCCTTACCAACCTGGCCATCACGCCAAAAACCAGTATTGAAAAAGTGAGCCGGCTATCGGGCACGGGAAACTGGAGCGAAGCCCTGAAAATCAACCCCGGGGAAAAAGTGGAAGTAAAAATTGAGGGCAAAGGCTTGCACAAGGCACGTTTTAGCTTTGAAGACATTCAAAAAGTGGAGGAAGATACCCTGATAAAAAACGAGGGCCTGAGGGTTTTCAAGTTTCAAGTCCCCCTCGCCTTTACACGAAAAGAAATACAAATTTTTAACCGGGGCGAAAAAACCGGCTACAGCCTGAAATTGGAAGAATACCAAAAACCCCGGGCGTTTGATTTCGTGAAAGTAAACCTGGGAAACCGGGACAAGGCCATTCACCATATCGAGAAGCCCATCCTGCACGAGAATACCCTGAAGGACATCATCATTTCCTTTGACCAGGACATGATAGATGCCAATAACGACCTTCACGGGAAGCAATACCTGGAAATATCGATACGGGTTACCAGCCAGAAAAACGATTTGATCGAGCTCGAGGAACTGGAAGATATCGTCGTATGCCCGGGCGAACAGTCGCCCCGTTACCTGCACTATAACAAGGAAGAATGCCTGGCCAACACGATCAGCCTGAACAAGCATATAAACCGCAAAACCTACAATCTTGACGAGTGGTCAAAAATCCAACTCACCTTCAAGCACCAGGAAAGCAAGTACAGTGGCAAAGGGAGGAAGAAAACCATTGAAATTATCTTGAAAGAAAAAATAAAATTTGACGTGGATGTTTCCTTCCCGGCCGGCTTGGTCACCAAGAAAATGGGCGAGGCCGGTTTTGGTAACCTTGGCGGGATTAGCATGGCCATGATAGCCGAGTTCAGTTTTTACCACCCGGACAAAATAGCGAAATTACGGCCCTACAAGGTAGGGGCAGGCTTTTTGGCCCTAAACGCTTTTAATTTTGATGAAAACAATGACAACCGCGACGTGGGCGTGGTCATACTTGGCAGTGTATACCCCATATCCAGCACGTCCAAACTCTCTTTCCCGCTATATTTAGGTGGAGGCTACTTGTTGAAAGAAGGAAAACCCTTTTTCCTGATTGGCCCCGGGATACGCGTAAAATTGTAGGTTTATTTTAGACTGATTGTCATAACTATACAACTTTATACCCCCCCCTTGAACCGCTGAAGTTTTAACATAAATTAAATTTCAGTCCCACGCCCATTAGCCCCGGGAATACCCTTTTCATTAATACAAACAACCTCCCCGCCCTGAAAGGCAATTCAACCCAATGACAAGGCCTCTGGAAATAACGGGGGTTTTTTATCCTTATCCCCACCATTTATCACCAAACTGCACCAAAACAAAATTTATAGACTTCAATACAATACCCTAACAAAATAAGGACATTTATATAAATTTTTAAATTTTTATAAAATAAACCCGATAAAAGTAGGGGTATTTCCATAAAAATTATACATTTGCATGACAATTATTATTAAACTATTTTATTATAAAAATATGGCAACCATTCGATTTACCGCTTTGGGCGAAGTATCTAACAGAAAACCTTTAAAAGTTACTTACCCATCCGAAAGGATTTCCGATTATTTCGGGATCAATGTATTTGACAAGAAAACCATGCAAAAGTACCTTACCAAGGAAGCTTTTGAGGAACTGGACGACCGGATAGAAAAAGGCAAGCAGATTGACATCAAGCTCGCCGATCAAGTCGCGGCCGGGATGAAAGCCTGGGCCATGGAGCGCGGGGCCACCCACTATACCCACTGGTTCCATCCATTAACAGACGGCACCGCCGAGAAACATGACGCGTTCATCGAACACGATCAATACGGTGGCGTGGTTGAAAAATTTTCCGGCAAACTATTGGCCCAACAAGAACCCGATGCTTCCAGCTTTCCAAGTGGCGGCCTGCGGAACACCTTCGAGGCACGCGGTTACACGGCCTGGGACCCGACATCGCCCGCTTTTGTTATTGGCAATACCTTGAGCATCCCCACCATCTTTATTTCCTACACGGGAGAAGCCCTGGACCACAAGACCCCTTTAC
>CAZKIR010000539.1:0-595 GCA_964552835.1 uncultured Bacteroidales bacterium | reverse complement strand
AAAAGCCTTGAACACGATTGACAAGGCAGCCGTGGAAGTGGCACAATATTTCGATCGGCATGTTACCCGGGTCCATTCTACCCTGGGGTGGGAACAAGAATATTTTTTAATTGACGAGGCCTTGTATAATGCCCGGCCAGACCTTGCCCTGACAAACCGTACCCTGATGGGGCACGCTTCTGCCAAAGACCAACAGTTGTCCGACCATTATTTTAGTTCTATCCCCGAACGGGTAGCAGCATTCATGTACGATTTCGAAATAGAGGCATATAAACTGGGCATACCGGTAAAAACCAGGCACAACGAGGTAGCCCCGAACCAGTTCGAGTGCGCCCCGATTTTTGAAGAATGCAACCTGGCGGTCGATCACAACCTCATGGTCATGGACTTGATGCATAAGATTGCCCGGAAACACGATTTCAGGGTTATATTCCACGAGAAACCCTTTAAGGACGTGAACGGTACAGGTAAACACAACAACTGGTCACTGGCCACCGATACCGGCACTAACCTATTGGCACCGGGCAAAAACCCAAAGTCAAACTTGCGGTTCCTCACCTTCTTGGTAAATACAGTGAAAGCCGTGTATGACAAC
>CAZKIR010000538.1:0-2853 GCA_964552835.1 uncultured Bacteroidales bacterium | reverse complement strand
GGTAAATTTTTCGCCCGTGATGGTAATGATATAATACACGATGAAAAATAAAACGGATACCACGATGGGCATGCCTAATCCTCCTTTTCGGATGATAGCCCCCAGGGGCGCCCCGATAAAAAAGAAAATAAAGCATGCAAAGGCCAGGGTAAATTTGCGGTGCCACTCGATCTCGTGGCGCCAGATAAGTTTTTTCCGGTTTGTCAATTCAATGCTTGCTGAATTGACATAGCTTTTTGCCGACCGGGCGAATGATAATGCCTGGTTCACGGCCAGGCGTTTTTCCGAATGAGAAAGTTTGGTAAAAATACTATCTATATTTGCATGATGGGCTGGCAAGCTGTCTTTCATGGCCGTGAGCAGTGCCGTGCCTGTAAATGGGGTATCCACGGTTTCTTTGAATTCGCCTTTCATTGTTTTGCCAGGCCTTGGAACGGCCCCGTCTTTACGTTTACCATGGTATCCTTTTTTCTTACCCTCGATAATTTGTTGTTTCTTTTTTGCTAGTTGAGCCGTTTTGTCATGCTCTTCTTCCCCCTTTTCCTCGTTTTTGTTTAGTGATTTCATTCGAAACAGGTTCGATATCAATATTCTTTCCTGGAACTTTTCACGGGAATTATTATATACCCCTCCCAATGAATCCATGGCATTTTCCAATTGCCCCAGGTTAAGCATTTGGTAGTGGTTCTTGAACAAGCCCTCGTCAGTCCTTTCCAGGCCAAAACCGTCAAGGTGCAAGAAAAAGGTTTGTTCCTTGAAATAATCCCTCCGGTGCGGGAAAGTAAAATCCCGCCTTCTCCTCTTGTCCTGTTCCATCTCGCTATACGAGTATCCATTGTAAAGCTTTACCATCATGTGTTCTTCGTTAGCGGTCAGTTTCATGTAGCCCGAGTCGGCCACGGTAATTTTAGCGTTTCCTTGTTTTTCAGAATGATCATATATCATGATATCTTTTAACAAGCCGGTTTTCTTGTCTTTCTTGGATATTTTAATGCTATACCCCTTGATACCGTTATAAAAAACCCCCTCGGCAATTTGCACTTCTGGCTGTTGCCTTCTTACGTCATAGAGCAAGGAGCGCATTTTCAGGTTCGCGAAAGGCAACACGTGGTTCGAAAACATGAATCCCAGGATGCTGATAACTATAGAGAGCACGATCAAGGGCAGCATGATCCGCTGGAGCGAGATGCCCGAAGATTTTAACGCGAGCAATTCAGAATGTTCGGCCAGGTTTCCAAATGTCATCAGGGAGGCCATGAGAACGGCCAGGGGCAAGGCCATGGGCACCAGGCTCGCCGAAGCGTATGCCAGGAGTTCTGCAATGATGTACCATTCTAAACCTTTGCCCACGAGATCATCAATGTACTTCCACAAGAACTGCATGAGCAAGATAAACAAGACCACGAAAAACACGGCAACCAGTGGCCCGATATATGTTCTAAGGATAAATTTGTGCTGGGTTTTCAATCCAAGGCCTCCTTAAGGGTTTTATCCTGCAAACGTAAAGAAAAATAATCTTATTATATAAATTGAAGGGGAAATTATACCTTGTAGTATGGACCGTGATGGGCAAGGAAAAAATTATAGCCCGATGGCATGTTTTAGTTCGTTTACCTGCGAATCCCATAAATCCTTCATTTCATTCATCTCGTCTTCTTCAATAAAATCAATGATGACGAGCGCGGTATCGCCTGTCAAATCATCGGTGTTGATGTGAAACTCGAAGAACTCGTTTTCATCTTCTTCTAACCAACGAAACCGTACATATTTATTGTCTTTTCGCGCGATCATCTCGGCCCTTTGTTCGGCACCTTCCCAGATAAAGGTAAATATTTTCCCTACCAGGTTCACGTCGTCGGCAAACCATTCAGATAATCCAGCCGGTGTGCTTAATCTTGGAAAAAGTACTTTCGGTGATGCATTAAGTGTGTACTCTAGTTCAACTTTTTCTTTCATTCCTTTTGCTTAAATTATACGCTTGGACGAAACGAATATATAAAAAAAACATGATAAAAAAGAAATATTCGTGTTTGAATTATGTTTTTAAATTTCTTTACTGATCGATATATTGCCCGAGCATAACGCGGATGTTCTTCTGGCACACCGGGCAAAAGGCTTTGGCGTGTTTTGATTTCATCAGGCAATTTTGATAGGGCCTGTACACACCTTCGGCCACGTAGCCGGCGCCCTCGAAAACCCCTACTTTTTCCTTGTACAAGCTGGTATCGGGCGTGGGGATGGGCACATCTGGTTTTATCATATTTTTCCATTTATTTTCGAAATTTACCAGGGTGGTAATATTGGGTTGCCAGGGTTCCACGTCCAGCTTAAAATAATCTTCATATGATACCTGGCTAGTGTAATATTCATCGGCCAGTGCCGCGAAACCATGGCCGAACTCGTGTAGAAACACGAACCCCGAGAACGGATCGTCGCTGGTAACCGTGTTGTAATGGTTATAGATGCCCCCGCCCCCGTATTTTTTCGAGTTTACCAGGATGTATACCTGGTCGTAGGGCACAAGGGCAGCGTAGTCACGTGCAAGAAAATTTCGCTCGGTAGTAAGGTAACGATCACTGAAAAGGCTGTAAAAATGCGTTTCCAAAGCAGTAGTGTTCCATTTTTTCTCGTGTGGCAAATCTGTCCCGCTATCTTTCGAGATGGCTTCCACCGCGTGGACGTTGATATGGTTTTTGTACTGGTTGAAAGGTGCGGTAGAAAACAACTTATCGGCCATTCTACTGGCATCTTTTTTAAACTTGCCCATTTCTTTTGCCTGGTAGCCCTCGGCAAGTATCACGATGTCCAGGCAATTTTCAGGAGGGCCTGCCTCGTGAATAAAATAGGTTTTGG